>NZ_LWMV01000001.1 GCF_001639295.1 Methanobrevibacter curvatus
ATCAGTAGAGTGTGCAGAGGTATATAGTTTTTTTTTTTTTTTTTTTTTTTTTTTTTTTTTTTTTTTTTTTTTTTTTTTTTTTTTTTTTTTTTTATATGTGTATGGTTTTATTCAAGCTTTTCAATAAATTAACAGCAGAATAAGCCGCTAAAACACTTGTTTTTGGATTTATGTTGGATGGAACATTTTCAGTTTTACTAGTAAAACTTCCAAATTCTCCTTTTACATGGACTTCATGAATATTTCTATTTATTTCTGGATCTATAATGATTTTTACATTAATATCCATATTAGAAGCAATACTTAGTGCAGCTGCAACATTAATATTTGTAGGAAAGATTTTAACAGCCTCTGATGCTTTTCCATCAAAGATAATCTCTTTTTTTCCATTGGAACCAATAGATCTAGGAGATTTTCTTGTAGTTAAAGTAACACTTTCTATTTTACCGATTGATGCTGCTTTTAATCCATCTAATCCAACTATTGCTCCTGATGGTAGATATATTTGAGCATTATTTTTTTTAGCTATTCTTTCTAAGTTTTTCCTATTATTAACATCCATTAAATAGCCAACACTCATTATCACTACACTTTTACCCTTTTTTAAAGTATTTTCAATAAATAAACCAACAGCCCTAGGGGATGCTGCTTCAATAATTAAATCTGATTTATCTACCATTAATTCAAAGTTATCAGTTGCAATTCCATCTGCAATTTTTGCTAATTTTTTTGATTGTTCTATGTCATTATCATAAAAATACTTAAGCTTAATATCTTCATCATCTTTTAGTTCATTTATTAATATATTTGCTATTGACCCACAGCCTAATATTCCTACAATCATACCATCACTAAATAATTTAGAGTATATTTTTTTTTTTTTTTTTTTTTTTAAATAATGTCTTTTTTAACAGAGTTTTTTAAAAAATGTTTATTAATACATTTATTGGAAAATTTTAGAATTAATTAAAATAAAAGAAGCAATATAAATAAAAAAATAAGTTTAATAACTATTTATGGGCCTTATACATTAAAATTATATCATTTATACTTATTAAAAGTATTATAATATAATTATTAAAATTATTATTAATAATTCATATTTAATGCATGAAAAAAAATTGAAAATAATTAATTAACTAAATCATAAATGCTAAAAAACTAATAAATGAAATTAGATTAGAAATAAAAATTAATAAAATTAATAAAACAAACAATTGGTAAAAATAAATAATACTTTAAAAATAAAAGTTTTTAAATTTTTAAGATTTTAAAAGTTAAAGCTTAAAATTAGTTTAATTATTGTAATGGGACTTCAGATGTTTGATTGGGATTTTCTGTATGACCTGCATCAATCAAAATTATATCTCCAACAGCTCTGACTTTACTATATTCAACAGTGACAAAATCCTTTTTGTATGATTTTGGTTGTTGTTCTTCTTCGTCATTAACAATTATTCCCCCTATAAGACTACGGAGTCCAACATTTTTTTCATCAGTATCTTCAATAGCTTTAACTCTTAATTTAGATATAGTTCCATTTTTCATATTAATATAAATATCATTAATTTTTCCAATATATTGTCCTGAAAGTGTGTATATTGATATATTATTAAGTTTTGAAATATCAACCATTTTTTCACCATTTTGAATTTAAGTTTATGATTTTATAATATTATTAACATTACTAATATGTAATAATATTATATTTATTTTATTTTATATTTATTTTATTATTTATTATTTTAATTATTATTTTATTTATTTTAATTATTATTTATAAATTATATATGGTTATTGATATAAATAATTTGCTTTTTAATAAATTTTAAATATTTTAAAGATAAATAACTATAGATTATATTTAATGCTTTTAAATTACATATTTCAGTATTTAATTTAGCTATTTTTTTTTTAAAATTAAAAACATTTTTCTATAGTACTAATAGAATATGAAGATATTGTTATTAATTAAATTTTGTTAAAAGAGGTAATGATTTAATGAATAATGGCTTTAATTTAAATAAATCTAAGTTTAATATTCTTTTTTTTGAATATTACACCACATTAAATACTTCTGATGCATCGATATTATCTGAGGCTGAAGCAATGGTAAACTCAGTTTTATATGAGCTTAATGAATTAGATGATAATGAATATGGAGCTTATTATCTATCTTCTTCTAAGTTCTCTACTGTGTCTAATAAATATGATAATGTTAATTCACTTGTTTTGAATAAAGATTTACATCAATGGATAAATGATTATTTAGAATTATTTGATGGTGTTTTTTTAATAGCTGGAGAAGAAAACATGAATCTTTATAATTTAACAAAATTAATTGAAAAGAAGAACATAAAACTTTTTTGTTCAAAGTCTAAAGGTGTTTTTATTTCGTCAAATAAGGATTCAACATATAAAACTTTGAAAAACATAGTTAAACAACCTAAAACTGCTAAATTTAGCTTTAATTTATTATATCAGCAGTATAATAAGATTAACACTGACAATAAAGATACAAAGTTTGTAACTGAAGGGGATAAGCAGTTAAATTTCGAAAGCTTTGTTTTTTCATTTATAACTGAATTTAAAAAGAATTTTAGTTCTAAATTAATAATAAAACCTGTAAATGGTATTGATTGTGAAAATATAACTATATTAGAATCTAAAAATGATTTAAAACAGTTTTCTAAAGATTTTATCAATATTAATATTAATAATATTAATAGTAATAGTAATATTAATAATAGTAATAGTAGTAGTAATAGTAATAGTAATAATAATTTTAATGAAGAATTTTTAATCCAAGAATTTATAGATGGTGAAATAGTTAGTGTTAGTTTAATAGCTATTCAAAATGGAAATAAAACAATAATTTATCCTTTAAGTTTAAATAAACAATACATTGATTTATATGGGTATGATAAATATTTAGGTGGAGAAATACCTTTTAATCATCCTTTAAAAAAAGAAGCATTTAAAACAGCTATTTCTGCAGTTGAGGCAATAGAAGGACTCCATGGCTTTCTTGGTGTGGATTTAATTTTAACTGAAAATGAAGTATTTTTTATTGAAGTAAATTCTCGTTTTACAACACCTTACGTTGCTCTTCAAAAAATAGCTAAAGATTTTGAGTTTAATATAATTAAAACAATTATTGATCTTAGTTTTAATCCAATTGAGGGAATTTGTTTTAAAGAGTTATTTGAAAGTAATGGTACATTTGTCAAATTTAAAAAAGAAAACAATAAATTAATTATTGAGTAAATAATACACTTTCTACATTTCATATAAAAAGTAATTCATTAAATCAATTCATTAAATAAACGATTAAATTAATAATATGAATTAAATAAAATAATTTCTAATAAATATTCAATTAATTAATAAAATAGTTATTAAATGAAATAAAAATTAAATCATTAATTTTATTAATAAGAATTTAAAAAAATATAATCTTAGATAATTTTTTTCATATTTTCTAAATTTTTATCTACTTTTCATATAATTTTTACAATTTTTTATAGTTATTACATAATTACACTAGATACTAGTTATACCAGTACTATTTAATTATTTTAAGATTTATTTTATATTATTCTAATGATTTTATATTATTTTAAGAAAATTATTATATTTAGCAAAAATTAAGGACAATAAAATGAAAATAGCAGGTTTTGATATAGGAGGGGCAAATACTGATTTAGCCATTGTTGATTTCAACGAAAATGGGGAAATAAAAGATATTTCTGTTGATTTTGAATATCTTCCTATGTGGAGTAAGAAAGAAGAGTTATCTAAAACTCTCATAAATTTGACTGAAAAAACAGACAATATTAATAACCTTGATGGGATTGGAATTTCAATGACTGCTGAATTGGTTGATGCTTATAAAACAAAGAAAGAAGGGGTTTTAGACATTATTAATAAAGTCAGAGATACTTTTGATTTATCAATAGCTTTTATTAGCACTAAAGGAGTTTATTCTTTTTCTCAAGCTAAATTAAAACCATTAGATTTGGCAGCAGCTAATTGGGTAGGAACTTCACAGTTAGTTTCTAAAATAGCTAAAAATTGCATTTTTGTTGACACTGGAAGCACTACAACAGATATAATTCCAATAAAAAATGGTAAAGAAGTTGCTAAAGGTAAATCAGACTATGAAAGATTAGCAACTGGCGAACTAGTTTACACTGGTACTTTAAGAACTAATTTAGTTAGTTTTTTAGATAAAATAGTTTTAAACAATAAAGAGTATAATCTTGCTTCAGAATTATTTGCTTCAACAGCAGATGTTTTTAATGTTTTAGGATTGTTAAATGAAGAAGACTTTTCTTGTTCAACAGCTGATGGTTGTGGAAAGTCTAAAATTGATTCAATGAGGCGAATTGCAAGGGTTTTATGTGCTGATATGGATATGATAAATGAAAGTGAAATAATTGAAGTTGCACAATATATATACAAAAAACAAATTGAACAAATTGCTAAAAGTATTAAAAAAGTTTCTTTAAATGAAAATTTAAATTTAGTGGTTGTAACAGGTCTTGGAGGAGAATTATTAGCTAAATCTGCTGCTAAATTATTGGAAATGGAATGTATATCAATGAGAGACTATTTTACTGATGATGAATGTGTTGTTGCTCCAGCTATTGGAACAGCTATTTTGATGGAAAATTACTTAAAATCTAGTATTTTTTAAATTTTAATTATTAATATTTTTCGATTTTAAATTAATCAAAGAATATTTATAATTTTTTGAATATAGTAAGATATAACATAGTAAGATATAATATTTTATGATTTTTTAAATTTTATTGGTTTTTTTTTTAAATTTTATTAAGTTTTTTATTAAATTTTTTTTAATTTTTTTTATATTTTATTTGAGTTTCTTATTAGGATTTTTTCTATATTATAGTTGATATTATGGCTAAATCTAAGTTACAAAAGTTTTTAATAATTATAATAATATTTTTAATTATTTTAAGTTCTGCTACACTGTATATAATTGTTTTTGGAGATTTTTCACAGAATATTGGGACAGATGACCTTGGATATGTTAAAAAATATGTTTATGGTGTGAGTGAGAATCCTAGCATTAAAATAGCCATAGTTTCTGGAATGCATCCACGTGAAAACTTATCTAAAAAAGTATTACCACAAGTTTCAAAATTTTATCATAACAATGGTCTTCAAATAGTAAATTATAAGGTTGTAGTAACGAATAATGCTGATTTATTTTACCCAAGTCGATCAAATGGAGAAAAAATTGTTAGAGACACAGTTGTTCCAGATATTGCAAAAAATGATTTTGATTTAGTAATCATTGGACATGACCATGAAAGAGGATATGGTCAAGATTTTTACATTGCAACACCTAATATGGATGAAAATTCAGTTAAATTAGCAGATTCAGTTTATAATTTATTTAATGGCTCTGGAATTACTGATTTTAGATATTATAAACGTAATACAAGTAAACAAATTCAAAGTTCCTCTATTTTAGGAGTTAATAAGTTAGTTGTTGATACTGGCACTCCACTTTTTGTTTATGAAATCCCTGAATGGTACTCTGAAGATTATGCATATAAAATGACCGAAAGGTTGTTAAATTACTGTGTTGAAGTTTTAAAATAAGTCGGATTGTTTTTTATTATTTTTTATTATTTTTTATTATTTTTTATTATACTTCATTGTTTAAAATTTTAATCTTTAAAAATTAAATCATCAATGAAATTCATATCTAAGTTTTCTTCTACTATTTGTGCTAATTTATCTATTGAATAGCTTTTTTTTGCTTCATATGGATCTTCACCAAATTTTTCTTTTAATCCTTTGGTTTTGCGAATATTATTTAAAAAACTTCTTCTAAGATTATAGTTATGAAAAATACCATGAAAATATGTTCCAAAAACATTATTTTTTATTGCTCCATCATATTCTTCATTTATTTCTCTGTTTTTTAGTTCACTTTTTTCTTTATTATTATTTTCTTCAATATCTTTTTTTGCATTATTTTTTTCTTCATTTATTATTTTTATAAATGGTATTGTATCTTTCGAATTTTTAATCTCACTAATGGCTTCATGGATTTCATATCCAGTAACTAATTCATTTTCAATGTTTTTAAATAGTTCTGTTTTATTTATAATTCCTTTGCTTTGTTCTAATTTTTTTTCACTTCTCTCAAATCTTGTTTCAATGTCTAGTAATCCTATTCCATCAACAGTTCCATAGGAAGATTCTTTTTTTTCTTCATCTACTATTTTTTTTCCTAATATTTGATATCCTCCACAAATTCCAACAATAGGGATTTTTTTTGAGATATTTTTAATTATTTTATCTGTTCCTGTTATTTTAAGCTCAACCATATCCCCACTACTACTCCTAGTACCTGGAATGATTAATGCATCAATATTTTCTAAATTTCCCTTGATTTTATAGTCTAATTCAATTATTTTTAATCCCACATCTTCTTCAAATTCAAAAGGATCAATGTCTGTAAAGTTTGCTATTTTTGGAAGTCTTAAAACACCAATAATTATTTCTCTGTCAGATTGAAAATTATGTTCATTTAAGGATGCAGAGTCTTCTTCAGGAAGATGTAAAGTTTTATCATATGGCAAAACACCTAAAATAGGATTTTTAATGATTTTTTCTATTTTGTCAATTCCTGGCTGTAAAATGTCTAAATTCCCACTGAATTTGTTAATGACAACTCCTTTAAGTCTATTTCTATCTGTTTCATCTAAAAGTGAATATGTTCCAGCTATTGATGCAAAAACACCACCTCTATCTATATCTGCAATTAACAACACATCACTATCTGAGAGATGAGCTATTTCCATGTTTGCCATATCTTCATTTCTCATATTAATTTCCGCAGGTGAACCTGCACCTTCAATAAATATTATTTCATATTCCTCTTTTAACCTGTCTAATGATTCTTTAATTTTTTTTAAACCTTCATCTCTAAATTTATGTTGATAATCATAGAAATTCATATCTCCAACAGCTTTTCCTTGTATAATTACTTGAGATATAAAATTTCCTTTTGGTTTTAATAAAATTGGGTTCATATCTACACTTGGTTCAATCCCACATGCTTCTGCTTGAAACATCTGCGCAATAGCTATTTCTCCTTTATCTTTTGTAGTGTATGAATTTAGAGACATATTCTGTGATTTAAATGGAGCTACTTTAAACCCTCTTTTTGAATATATTCGCGATAATGCAGCAACTAAAACACTTTTTCCTGCATTGGAAGATGTTCCTTGAACCATTATACATTTAGCTGTTTTTTTAGTCATTTTTTTTATTCCTACAACTTTATTGATTTTTAAGTAATAATAGTATTTTTTTTGTTTTTTAAGATTATTATAAATTATATTCATATTTAATTACTAAATTACATATCTTACATTAAATTATATTCGCATTTAATAATAAATTAATATATTCTGATATTATATTAAATATTAATTTAATTTTTTTAAAATATATTTTATTTAATTATGTATTTTTAATAACATATTTAACTCTTGTATATAAAACTTATAAGTTAATCTTATTAATAATTTAATACTTTTCAATTTATTAATTTATAATTTATTAATTTATAATTTATTAATTTTTAATTTATTAATTTTCAATCTATTGATT
>NZ_LWMV01000002.1 GCF_001639295.1 Methanobrevibacter curvatus
ATAATATACTTTGATTATGTATATAATTGTTGATTTAATTATTATATTTAATTTACAAATTATCATTAAATTTATAGTCTTAAATTAACAAAAATAAGAAAAATTTTAAATTTTAGATAAAATAAAATTGATTTTAAATTTAAAATTTATCATATCTATTAATTACAATTTTAAGTATGAAAATTATTAATTTATATAAATATTATTACAATTATTATTTATAAACATCTTCAGGGTTAAAAAGTCTTGCTTGAATAATTTTTAAGTCCTCTTCATCTAATTTATCTAAATTATATGATTTTTTAGCTATTTTATCACCATCTAATTCTCTAAAAAAACAGGAATTGTAACCTTCATGGCAAGAGGCTCCATCAGGATTAACCTTTAACAAAATTGCATCCATATCACAGTCAATTAATATCTCTTTAACATGTTGAAAATTATTTGAACTTTCCCCTTTCAACCATAATTTATTTCTTGAAGTTGAAAAATAATGGGCTTTTTTAGTTTGAATTGTTTTAGATAATGCTTCTTCATTCATAAAAGCAACCATTAAAACTTCTAAAGATTTATAGTCTTGAGCAATAGCTATAACTAAATTTTCACCATTTTTTTCATGTTTAAAATTAATTTTCATTTAATCACCAAATCATTAATAAAATCACAAATCCTTAAAATAGCTATTTAAATCTTCAATTTTTACTAATTCTTGATTACCTGTACCCATATTTTTAATGGTTACTTTAGCAGATAACAATTCATCTTCACCAAGAATAATCATAAATTTAACATTTAGTTTGTTGGCTGCATTCATTAACTTCTTAAATTTACGTCTTGACAAATCAACTTCAA
This sequence comes from Methanobrevibacter curvatus, assembly GCF_001639295.1. Classification (GTDB taxonomy): domain Archaea; phylum Methanobacteriota; class Methanobacteria; order Methanobacteriales; family Methanobacteriaceae; genus Methanoflexus; species Methanoflexus curvatus. The sequence continues at coordinate 853 of NZ_LWMV01000002.1, forward strand.
CAGAGTAATCATTTGCCCTTAAATTTTGAGCTATTTCAAAAGATTTAGAACGAGCATCATCGCAAATGGCTGCCACATAAATATCAACCACTGATTCCTCATTTCCTTCATTGTTTAATCCAGGATTTGATCTTGAATTTGATTTTGAATTTGCTGAATTTAAAGTTTGATAAGCATTCATAAGTCTATCAAAACCAAATGCAAATCCAGTTGACTCTATGCCTTCACCACCAAACAATTCAATTAAATTGTAAGATCCACCACCAGCAACTTGTTTTTGAGCACCAAGAGATGGTATGTAAATTTCAAAAACAATCCCAGTGTAATAATCCAATCCTCTTGCAACAGAACAATTAATTGTGTAATTTTTAACATTAAAACTTTTTAACCTTGCTATGAATTTAGTAAAATTGGATAATTCATTTGAAACACCAAGATAATTTCCTATAAGTTGATGGGCTTCATGTAAAACTTCATCTCCACCTATTAAATTTAAAATTTTAATCAAAATATCAATTAAATCCTTGTCTAAATCAAATTTCTCCTTATTATTTAATGATTCAACTAACAATTCTTTGTTTCCTTTATCAATTAATATCATTATTTTTTCTTGGATATCTTTATTTATACCAAATTCTTTAAACAATTCTCTAATTATTCCCAAATGATTTATATGGATTTCAGCTTCATTTAATCCTAATCTATTTAAAGATTCTTCAGCCATTGCAATTATTTCAGCTTCACCTTCAGGAGATTTTGCTCCAATTAACTCACAACCTAACTGCCAAAATTGTCTAAATCTTCCTTTTTGTGGTCTTTCATATCTAAAGCAACTCCCAAAATAGTATAATTTTAATGGTTTAGCTGTTTTTTGAAGTTCATTTAAATAAACTCGTGCAATAGGAGCAGTTAATTCCGGTCTAAGAGTTAGTTCTCTTCCAGATTTATCTTTAAAGTTGTAAAGCTGTTCAACAATTTGTTCTCCGGATTTTGTTGTAAAAAGTGAAAGTTCTTCAAATAAAGGAGTTTTAATTTCTCCATATCCATAATTTTCAAAAACTTTTCTAAGTATATTTTCAACTTTTTTACGTTCTCTCATTTCCTCAAATAAAAAGTCTCTTGTTCCTCGTGGCTTTGAAAATTCCATTAAATCACCGAATAAGTATAAAATCATAAAATTAAATAAAAAAATTAGTTTAAAGAATTAATATAAAGAATTAATATAAAGAATTAATTTAAATAAGTAAATAATCAATAAAAGAAACTAATTAATATTTAAATAACTATTGATTAAAATAGTTAAATATAGTCCTGAAAATAAAGCTTATAAGTAATGATATTTTTTAAAAAGTTTTATATTCATTTATTTCTTAATCTAAATAATTATAATATATATTTTTTTAATAATAAAATTATTAAAGATTATTTTAGAAATTAAAGATAATAACAACTTATATTTATGAAATATATTGATATTTAAATAAATCATTGATTCGAATCTTTTCTTTCAGGGCTATAATATAAAATGAATAGTTAAATTAAATGAATAGCTAAATTAAATATTAGATATAGAAAAAATTAATTAAGTTACTAAAAATTAATAAATTAAGTATAAAATTAAAGTAATCTATATTTAATCTATATTTAAATCTATAGTTAAATAGTTAAATAAAAATATTTTAAAAATTTAAATATTTAACTATTAAAAAAGGAAAAAAATTAATAATATAAAATTAATAATATAAAATTAATATAAAATATAAAATTAATATAAAATATAAAATATAAATTATAATTAAAATATAAAACCCATATCATTAAATCAAAATATTATTTAATTAATTATTAAAAATTTAATTTCATTAAATAATTAAATATTAAGTAAATTTATTTTATTTAAAGTATTTAAATTTAATTAAAAAAAAAACAAATTAATTTCAAAGAAAAATAAATAAAAAAAATAAGTAAAAAAATAAGTAAGAAAATATATTGAAATAATTCATAGTTAAATAATATATGAATAAGAAGTTATAGCCATATAATTTATTAAATAAGTTAAAATGAGGCAAAAATGACAATAAAAAAGGTTAAAAAGCTAATAAAAGGACAAGCAGCTGTAGATGGGGCTGGAGTAAAGTTAATCAGAGTTTTAGGTTATAATGATGTTAAAGACATTGATCCTTTTTTAATGTTAGATGCATTTGATAGTGAAAATTCAGCGGATTACATTGCTGGTTTTCCAATGCACCCTCACAGAGGTATAGAAACAATAACATATCTTATTGAGGGAGAAATGACCCACACAGATAGTTTAGGAAATGGTGGAACAATTAAAGGTGGTGAATCTCAGTGGATGACTGCAGGCAGTGGAATAATGCATGAAGAAATGCCACATAAAAAAAATAGACTCTTTGGAGTTCAAATTTGGCTAAACCTTCCACAAAAAGACAAAATGGCTAAACCACATTATTTTGATATTAAAAATGAAATGATTAAAGATTTAGATATCGATGAAGGTCATGTAAGAGTAATTTCAGGAGAATACAAGAATCATAATGGAGTAACACCAAATTATATCCATGCAAATTTAATAGATTTTGATTTAAAACCTAATTCAGACTTAGAAATTGCAATAGAAAAAGATGAAAATAGTTTTGTTTATCTTTTTAACGGCTAGGATATTTTGGAAATAATGAATTTGTAGATGAAAAAACAGTAGCTATTTTTGATGAAGGAGATATTATTAAAGTCAAAGCTGGTGAAAATGGTTTAAGATTCCTTTTGTTTGCTGCTAAACCATTAAATGAACCAGTAGCTTGGGGTGGACCAATAGTCATGAACAATGAAATCGAATTAGCCAAAGCTTTTGATGAACTTCAAAGTGGAGATTTTATTAAAGATTAACCATGCAATAAATTCAAAAAAATAAATTCAGAAAATGTTAAAAAAAGCTAAGAAAAACTAAAATAATGAATGTTAGGTATAAAAATGTTTAATTCAAAAACTATTTTAATGGGTTTAATAGGTCATCCTGTAGAACACAGTGTTTCTGCACAGATGCACAATGCAATATATAAATCACTCGGTTTAAATTACGTATATTTAAATTTTGATGTTGAAAAAGACTACTTAAAAAAAGCTATTAATGGAGCAAAAGCATTAAATGTCTTAGGATTTAATGTGACAATTCCACATAAAACAAATGTCTTAAATGAACTTGATGAATTTGATTTTATGGCAAATATGATTGGAGCAGTTAACACCATACATTTTAAGGATAAAATAGCTAAAGGATACAATACTGATGGTATTGGAGCCATTAAAGCAATAAAAGAAAAAACATCATTAAAAGACAAAAAAGTAGTTATTTTAGGTGCTGGTGGAGCTGCAAGAGCAATTTCATTCCAAACAGCCATTTCAGGAATAAGTGAGCTTGTAATTCTAAATCGAAGTTTAAATAAAGCCAAATCTTTAAGTTATGATTGTGAAAGGATATTAAAAGAAAACCTTGAAGAACTTGAAAATTTCAAAGAATTTAAACCAGATATTAAAATTAACTATGGTGAATTAGATAAAATAGAAGAAGAAATTAAAGATGGAGATATTTTAATCAACACTACATCAGTTGGACTGTATCCCAATGTAAATCAAGAACCATTGGCAAAAGCAGGTATTCTCCATAGTGATTTAATTGTTAATGATGTTATTTACAATCCCCTTGAAACAAGATTACTTAAAGAAGCTAAAATAGCTGGTGCAACAACAATTTCTGGAGTAAAAATGTTGATTTATCAAGGTGCAGAAAGCTTTAAAATATGGACAGGCATTGATGCCCCAATATCTACCATGGAACAAGCAGTTAAAGATGCAATGGATAAAATAATGCAATAATTCTTGAAGATGTCCCACAATTCAAAATTTTAAATTTTAGATAAATTAAAATTAATTTTTAATTGATAAAATTTATTATAGTTATTAATTACAACTTTATTTACTAAAATAATGCTTAATAAATTATTAATTTATATTTAAATAATTATTTATTGATTAAATTAATTTTAAAGAGATTAATTTTTTCATAAAATTCATCATGGGACATCTTCTCTTTTTAAAAAAAAAAGAAAATAAAATTATAAAAATAAAATTAAGAAAATAAAAAAATGATAAGTATGAGAGACAATTTTTTAAGTGATTTTTCAGTTAAAGTGGAAAATTTAGCAAAAAATAAGGATAAACAGCCATTTAAAGAAATAAAAAATAATAATGATAAAAAAAAAGCTGTTTTGAAATTTTTGTCGCAAATTGGAGTTGACACTCGCTTTATTAGCTATTTTAATGATAAAATTTTCATTAACAATCTTCGCTTTTCTAAATTTTCAAGAAAAAAAGAAGAAATTTTCAACCACAGGTATCCCAAAATCTTTGTTATTCGTAGCTCATTGTTTCAAAAAATAGCTTCAAAATCATCAAAAAGCTTAAGTAGTGTAATAAAAGTAAAAGACAATATTTTAATTCACTGGAATATTGAAAATGAACTTTGTAAAGCAATTTTATTTTATAAAACAATTTTATCATATATTCTTTTAGAACCATATACAAGAAAATATGGGATCAAGATCATAACAAATGTTGATTTAAATAATAAAAAAGAAAGTAATTTCAAAACCCTCTGTGTTATGGATTTAAACAATCAAGTAGAAAAAGAAATTGAAGATATTTTCAAAGGGAAAGGAATTATTTCTAAAATAAATGAAAAAAATGAAATTTATCCATTAAAATTTATTGATAAAAGATTAATTGAAGATTTTGTAGATGAATTTGTAGATGAAAAATTATTAAGATATTTTATTAATAAATTTAATAAGAATTATATTAACATTAATATAAATAATAATCAAAACTTTAATGAATTAGAGCATAATAAAGGGAATATAAATAAAAAATGTAAAGGTGAAGAAATAAAAAACATTTCAAAAAATTTTATGGAATTTTTAGAAGAAATAAATCCTCAATTTAAAGAAAATATTTTAAAATCAGTTGAATATTTAAGTAAAAACAATTAGTGATGCTGATCAATACTTTTCATTCAAATTAAAGAATAACATAAAACCTAAGAAATTTAATAATTAAAAATATTTTAAAATAAACATATTTGAATACCTATTTATTGACCATATCTTTTTTTTATCCATATATAATTCAAACACCAAATTTTTGGAGCAAAATTTGTCGATTATATATAATGTAATTATATAATAATTGGTATATAATTATATATAAATAAACTCAAAAAAATTAGCAAAAAATTAAGTTTCTGATATATTTTATATAAAAATTATTAAAAAGTATATAAAAACTTAAAAAAAAAAAAAAAATGATAAAAAAAAATAAGGAAAATAAAAAAATTAGATAATCTATTAATCGTTATCTAAAAAATCTTAATTTCTTTTTCTGATTCTTGAAACAAATGTTAGTAAAATTAATAAGATTATTAAAAGAACAACAGGAATACCAGTATGTTTCATACCTGCTTTTCCATCTTTATCATTATTATTATCTTTACCTTTGCCTTTAACAATTAGTAATCCATTAACTTTACAAGCTTTAAAACCAGTTCTTCCTTGGAATTCCGCAGTTATAGTAAATTTACCACTACTAACTGGAATATAAGTAATAAATGCAAGACCTTTTACATCAGTATATCTAGTACCAATATATTTGCCATTAATATAAAATTTAATAGGCATGCCTGCAATAGGTTTACCCTTATCATCAGTTAATGTAGCAGTTAAATTAAGTGGAACACCTACTTTACCAGTTTTATTGTCTACAACAACAATAGTTGTAGTATTAATATCTAATGGAGTTGGAACCTTACTAGCATTTATAATAACTGTCCTATTAGTTGCATTAGACACATAAGAAGAATTTCTAATATTATCATCAGAACTTACATTAGCTACATTTATAATATGTCCTGGGGAAATAACTTTAGCAATAATAACTAAAGTAGCAGAAACATCCATAGATAAATCACCAACAAACCAAATACCCGTAACAGGATCATAATTAGAACTTGTCGCATTAACAAATGATAATTTAGATTCTAAACGATCATATACAGTTACATTGTGAGCAATATCTGGACCATGATTTACAACAACTAATGTATATTTAACAAATCGACCAACAAAAGTTTTTGTAACATTAGCAGTTTTTCTAAGTTCCAAATCAACAGAAGGGATAACTGTAATATTAGAATCATTACCATTAGAACTATTATTACCAGCATTATTCTGATCTGTACCTGTAACATTTGCCACATTACTTATATTTCCAGTACCATTTAATTTAACAATCAAGTTAATAATATAAGATTCACCATTTAAGATGCTTGAAATAGTCCAGTTAACAGTTTGACCTACACGAGTATAGGTTCCATTAGCACCTATAAATATCAACTTATTATCTAAAACATCAGTAATATTCACATTAGTCGCAGTATCAGGACCATGATTAGTTACATTAATAGTATACTCAACCAAAGCACCATTCAAAACAACACCAGACACATTCACAGTCTTAACAATACTCAAATTAATACTCTCA
>NZ_LWMV01000003.1 GCF_001639295.1 Methanobrevibacter curvatus
AGAACTACAGAAATGAAAATAAATGCAAAATAAACTGGAATTTCACTAAAGAAAATGCTGATAAAAAATTATCAAAATACTATACTTAAATAAAAAATATGAAAATTAAATTGTCTTAACAATATGACAATAATAATGATAATGATGAAGATGAACCTTCTGATTCGATAAATTTAGGCAATAGATTCATTTTTTATTTTAATTCCTTTAAAACTTCAAATGAATTCTACAAAATTTTGGACAATACTAAGTTCTACGGAAATCTAACTCCTTTAGAAACTTCTACTTTTAAAATATTAGAATCTTACTCTACTAATACAGACTATTTTTCTAATGAAACCACTTCATTTGAAATAGTTGACATAAAAAATGATTCTATCAATTTTGGAATTATAACAGATTATTTATTTTGATCAAACTTTTTCTAAAAGTTTGTTCTTAAATAGCTTTTGATCAAACTTTTTCTAAAAGTTTGTTTAACTAATATAAGATATGAATAGTTATTATGGAGGATGAAAATGATCGATACAAAAGAAAAAAGCCAGTACCCAATGTTAGTGTTAACAACTGGAGAAAAAAATAGACTGGTTAATGTAGTAAAAAGTCCTGTAAAATTAAAAATTCTTAATCTTCTTGAAAATGGAAGAATGTATTTTAAAGATATTGTTAAGGAATTAGGAAAAGCTAAATCCACAGTTTCTGTACATTTAAGAGAATTAGAAGAAAAAGAACTAATTACACATGAGGAAGACCTCAAAGACGGTAGAAAGAAAATGTTCTTTATAAACTCTAATATTTTAGCAGAAATTGACTTTGTTAAACAAGAAGACTTTGACGGTGAAAGAACTGAAAACTTCATTAAAAATGTTATAAAAAACGACCCTAAAAAAGATTTTACTCGTTTAGTATCCCATTCTGTAAGAAGTAAACTACTAGAAAATGGAATATCACTTTATCCCCTAATCTATGAAACAGGAGTAGAAGTAGGACAAGTGATATATGAACAAGTTAATTCTAAAACCGATGTAGGATTAATCCAAAACCTCGCTGAATTTTGGGAAAAATACAAACTTGGCAGACTAGAAGTAGAAGAAAAAGAAGATGAACTTCACATAAAAAACTATGAATGTTTTGAGTGTGCACCTCTTCCAAAAGTAGACTACCCTATATGCTACTTTGAATTAGGTGTTGTAGAAACCATTTTAAAAAACCATTATGGTACAGATATAGAGATTCATGAAGAGTTATGTATGACAATGGACAGTGATTACTGCCTCTTTGTTGTAAAGAAAAATGACAAGAACTAAAAACCATGGCACATGACCATTTTATGAATCATTAGTCTAATGGTTTGAACTATAATGTCATAGGAATCTGTTTTATAACTTATTATGAGTTGTTCCAAAAGAACAATTTATTTTTCTATTTTTGCTATAATATTCTTTTTTTTTTAATTGAAATAGTTTTATATTAATTTTTATTAGATATTTATTCTTTTTTATTAATTTAAATAGATTATAATCAATGTTGTTAACTTAAGAAAATTTTTTAAAGTCTAATGGTTGTAATTTATTTTTTAAGTGCACTTTTATTAATATTAGTTATTTATTATATTTTTTCTTAATATTTGCTTAGTTTACCTCTCCCTATTTTTATTAATTCATGGGTTTTTAATGTGTTAATTTAAATTTTTTATAATTTAGAAAAGTATTTATGTTTTTAAATCTAATATATAATTAGTTTAAATGAATTATTTTAGATTTTTATTTTAAATAAAGTAAATAAAATTTGGAGATTGCTAATATGCAAAAATTACCTATTGGAACTCAATCATTTTCTATATTACGAAATGAAAATTACCTGTATGTAGATAAAACACCAGAAATACACAAAATGATAAACAATGGTAGAGTATACTTTCTATCCCGCCCAAGAAGATTCGGAAAATCCCTTCTAGTCAGTACACTAGAAGAGCTATTTTCAGCAAACAAAGAATTATTTAAAGACTTATACATCTATGACAAATGGGATTGGAATAAAAAATACCCTGTGATTAAAATAGACTTTGGATCTATGGCATATAAAAATTCAGAACAATTAGAAGATTCTTTATTCGATTTTTTAGATAAAAATTCAGAAAATTTTGAAATTGAATTAAAAAGAAGAACTTTACCTCAAAGATTCGGAGAATTAATTGAAAAAATTAATGAAAAATTCAAACAAAAAGTTGTGATTTTAATTGATGAATATGATAAACCTATTATAGATCATATAACAAATTTAGAAATAGCTGAAGATAACCGTAAAACTTTAAATAATTTATATCAATCTTTAAAAGCTAACGATGAATTCATAAAATTCATTTTCATAACAGGAATATCAAAATTCTCATCAACATCAATATTTTCAGGACTAAACAACCCTAAAGACATCACACTAGACAAAGATTACACTAAAATTTGCGGCTACACCCACAAAGAACTAGAAAAATATTTCAAAGACCATATTAAAAACCTAGCAAAAGAAGAATCCCTTAACTACAAAGAAACATTAGCTAAAATCGAACATTGGTATGATGGCTACAGCTGGGATGGAAAAACTAAAGTATACAACCCATTTTCAACACTACTCTTATTTGATAAAAGAGAATTTTCAAATTACTGGTTTAGCAGTGGAACACCAACATTTCTAATGGAAACACTTAAAAAAGAAAACAACCTACAACCAATAATAGAACCTATATCTGCAACTGAAGACGATTTAGACACTTTTGAAATAGAAAATATCCACATAACAACATTGCTATTTCAAACAGGATACCTAACAATAAAAGAGAAAGGCAAAAATTATGGAGATATTGAATACATATTAGACATTCCAAATTATGAAGTCAGACAGTCTCTAGTCCGTAGACTTGTAAAAGCTTATACAAATTTAAGCACAGGAAATCTAAAAGAACTAAAAAACAAAACATACATAAGCATTTTAAATAAAGACTCAAAAGGATTCATAGAAGTCCTAGAAAACATATACCACAGACTATCATATCCAATTAAAGGAAATGATGAAAAATACTATCACGGAATATTCTTAATAGCTCTGTACTTATTAGGCATTGAATCACAAGGTGAAGTAACAACCTACTCAGGAAGAGCAGACACAATATTTAAAATAAAAGACAAAACAATAATCACAGAAATCAAATACTCATCAACAAAATCCACAAAAACAATAATAAAAGAAGCATTCAAACAAATAAAAGAAAAAAAATATTACACAAGATACAAAGACGAAAACCCAATCTATTTAGCACTAGCTTTCTCAAAAAACGATATAGACTGCGAATTTAAAGAAAAATTAGAATAACAAACAAACTTTAAAAACAAACTTTTAGAAAAAGTTTGATCAAAAGCTATTTTTGAAAATAAACTATTTTATTTTATTAAGTAGTGATTTTGTTAATATGAAAAAACTTTAGAAAATATGGATGTTACAATGAGATTTTCTTCTTTGATAATGTATTTATAAATTAATCAAGAATTTTAGAAATAATCAAAACAGTCACATTTAATAGACATTTTGAAGATGTAGATGGAATAATAATCATAAAAAAATTGAATGTAAAAAAATAGATTAAAAACCAAAAAAATTTCTTAAGTTGACAGCAGTGATAAAATGTCCCCTTGTTGGAGGATTAAAAAAATTATAAATTAAATGATATGAAAATTAAAAATAAGAAAAATGTAAAAATATATCATACAATAAATTTTTTTGAATTTTACGAAAATTTGGCAAAAATATACATTAAATTTGGGACTGTCAATTTGTTAGTTGGTAGAATTTTTAAGCTTGAATTTTAAGCTTGAATTTGCAAACACTTGATTTTTAGAAGAGAAATTTTTCTTACCAACTAACAAATTGACAGCCTCTTAAATTTAATACATTATTCTTCCTTGTTTAATTTATTTTAAATATTAATTTTAATTTGCTAAAATTATAAACCCTTAAAAACATGTGAAATTTATTATTAAATATATAATGGCTGTGCATCAATTAGAAAATCTAATTGTTTAAATTTAGTTAATTAAGTTAAAACTAGATTTATAAAGTTTATAATAAAACTATTTAAAAAATAGAAAAATAAATTAAAATAAATTAAAACATATTAATACTATATTTAATAAATATATAATGCATTATATTTAAATTTAAGTATTATAATCTATTTAAATTAATAAAAAAAATGTAAATATATAATAAAAATTAATATAAACTATTTTAATTAAAAAAATAATAAAAAAAGAATATTAAGCAAAAATAGAAAAAATAAAGGAAAAATAGAAAATATTTCTTAAGCTTATAGAATTGTTTAAATTTATAAAAGTATTTATATTTTTATTAACAAATAGGTATAATTATATATAAATTATATAGTCAACTATATATAATTATTTTAAATAATTTAGGGGATAAATAGTATGCAAAAATTACCTGTAGGTATACAAACATTTTCCAAAATCCGTGAAAAAAACTATTTATATGTGGATAAAACAGAAAATATATTTAATTTAATAGAAAATGGAGAAATTTATTTTCTCTCTAGACCAAGAAGATTTGGGAAATCACTTTTAGTCAGTACATTAGAAGAGTTATTTTCAGCAAATAAAGAATTGTTTAAAGACTTATATATCTATGATAAATGGGATTGGGATAAGAAATATCCTGTTATTGTCTTAGATTTTGGATCTATGGATTATAAAAATTCAGATGAATTAAAAGATTCTTTATTCGATCTGTTAAATAGAACTTCAAAAAAATTTGAAATAGAATTAATAAGTAAAACTTTATCTCAAAGATTTGGAGAATTAATTGAAAATATTAATAAAAAATTTAACCAAAAAGTTGTGATTTTAATTGATGAGTATGATAAACCTATTATAGACCATATAACAAATTTAGAAATAGCTGATGGCAATAGAAAAACTTTAAATAATTTTTATCAATCTTTAAAAGCTAATGATAAGTTTTTAAAATTTGTTTTTATCACTGGAATATCTAAGTTTTCATCTACATCTATTTTTTCAGGACTAAATAATCTTACTGATATTACTTTAGATAAAGATTATGCTGCAATCTGTGGTTACACTCACAAAGAGCTAGAAAAATATTTTAAAGGACATATTAAAAAACTAGGAAATGAAGAATCACTTAATTACAAAGAAACAGTAAATAAAATTGAAGATTGGTATGATGGATACACTTGGGATGGAAAAACTAAAGTATACAATCCATTTTCAACATTACTACTATTTAATAAGAGAAAATTTTCAAATTACTGGTTTAGCAGTGGAACACCAACATTTCTAATAGAAATACTTAAAAAAGAAAACAACCTCCAGCCAATAATCCAACCTATACCTGCAATTGAAGATGATTTAGACACTTTTGAAATAGAAAATATTCACCCTATAACATTACTGTTTCAAACAGGATACCTAACAATAAAAGAAATAAATAATAATCACGGAGTTATGGAATATATATTAGATATTCCAAATTATGAAGTTAGAGAGTCTTTAATCCGTAGACTTGTAAATGCTTATACAAATTTAAGCACAGAAAATTTAAAAGAACTTAAAAACAAAACATATACAAGTATTTTAGATAAAGATTCAAAAGGACTACTAGATGTCCTAGAAAGTATATATCACAGGTTATCCTATCCATTAAAAGGAGATGATGAAAAATACTATCATGGAATATTTTTAGTAGCTCTCTATTTCTTAGGAATCGAATCACAAGGTGAAGTAACAACATATTCTGGAAGAGCAGATATAATCTTTAAAATAAAAGGTAAAACAATAATCATAGAAATCAAATACTCCTCAACTAAATCTACAAAAACAATGATTAAAGAAGCATTTAAGCAGATTAAAGAAAAAAAATACTACACAAGATACAAAGATGAAAACCCAATCTATTTAGCTTTAGCTTTCTCAAAAAATGACATTGATTGTGAATTTAAAAACAAATTAGAATAAGAAATATTTAATAATTTATTAAAAATCCATAAAGATAGTTTAAGTATTCTAAATTTACAGCTGTCAACTTAAGAAAAATTTTTTCAAAATCTCATTAGTTTCATTAAAAAATTGAAATTGTTATAAATGAAGCTTTCAATTTGTAATATTTATCATCAAATTTATATTAATAATTCCTTTAACTTGACCCCAAAATTGCAAAAAATAAATAAAAAGTAATAAAAAGTAATAAAAAATAAATAAAAAATAAATAAAAAATAAATAAAAAATAAATAAAAAATAAATAAAAAATAAATAAAAAAATGAACATTAACGATTAAATGAATAAAATATAATATAGAAAATCAAAAATCTATTAAAAATGGCTATTTAAATATTTAGTTAATCATAAAAACATTAACTTTTATATGATAATGTAACAATACAGTCCAAAAAATTTATTTTAAAATAAGGAGATCAAATATTGAAAATTATAATCGATAAAAGAGGAAAGAAATATATTGTTAACAATGAAGAATTTCAAAGTGACTTAGGAATTATTAAAAAAGAAGATATTGAAATGTCTAAAATAGGAGATACAATAAAAACTCATTTAGATAAAGAGTTTAAAGTAATTAAAGCAAATATAAATGACTACATTGACATAATGAAGCGAAACTGCTCTATTGTTATTCAAAAAGATATAGGAACTGTAATATCACACACAGGAGTAGGATATGGTTCAAAAGTAGTAGATGCTGGCACAGGAGCAGGAGCTATTGCCTTAAACTTTGGAAACATTGTAGGAGAAACTGGAAAGATAGTAAGCTATGAAATAAGAGAAGACTTTGCAGAAATTGCCAGCGAAAACATTGAAAATTTTGGATTAAAAAACATTGAAGTAAAAAATAAAGATGTCAAAGAAGGAATAGAAGAGAAAAACCTTGATTTAATATTTTTAGATTTAATAAAACCATATGAAATAATGGAAGATTGTTTTAACTCTTTAACATTAGGTGGATGGCTAGCTATTTATGCTCCATACATAGATCAAATAGAAACATCGTATAAAATAGCTAAAAAAGTTGGATTTAATAAATTAACAATTTTAGAAACATTAGAAAGAGAATTAGAAGTTAAAACTCAAGGAACTCGCCCTAAAACACGCATGGTAGGACACACAGGCTATCTATTCTTTGGAAGAAAAATATAGGTTTAAAAAAATGTCAAAAAACAACACACCCAAATTACGATTTCCAGAATTTAGTGATGAATGGGAAGAGAAAAAATTGGGAGACTTATTTGAAATAAAAAATGGATTAAATAAAAGTAAAGATTTTTTTGGGCATGGAATAAAGATTTTAAATTATA
>NZ_LWMV01000004.1 GCF_001639295.1 Methanobrevibacter curvatus
ATATATAATTTAAATTTAAAATAATATAAATTCTTTAAAATTGAATTAAATAAATTAAATAATATAATTATTTTATATAGTTATTAATACATATTTTATCGATTAGTTAATATTTAAAAGGTTCATATAAAAATTAATTTCATGAAAATTTCTAAAAAAGCGATTTATGAAGCACTCCAGAAAGAAAAAAAGAAATTAAAAACTTAAAAAAAAGAAAAAGTTAAAAAATAAAAAAAATATTAAAAGATTAAAATACTTGAAAAGAAATTAAAATAAAGGTCATTAAATAATTTAAAATGACTTATAAATTTACCAACCACGTTCTTGCATTCTATCAGCATCAGACAATTCAGAAATTTCAATTCCTTTCATTGCTTGACCTAATCCTTTAGACACTTCAGCAAGGACTTCTGGTTTATCGTAGTTATGAGTTGCTTCAACAATGGCTTTTGCAAACTCAATTGGGTTTTTTGATTTAAAGATACCAGAACCCACAAAGACTCCATCTGAACCTAATTGCATCATTAAAGAAGCATCTGCAGGAGTGGCTACTCCACCAGCTGCAAAGTTAACTACTGGGAGTTTACCAAGCTCAGCTGTTTTTATAAGAAGTGGTAAAGGTGCTTCTATCTCTCTTGCAAAAGATCTTAACTCTTCTTTATTTTTACCTTCAATTAATCTGATTTCTCCCATAACCTTTCTCATATGGCGAACAGCTTCAACAATATTACCAGTTCCTGGCTCACCTTTAGTTCTAATCATTGCTGCTCCTTCATCAATTCTTCTAAGTGCTTCACCTAAGTTTCTAGCTCCACAGACAAATGGAATGGTAAACTCTTTTTTATTAATGTGATACTCTTCATCGGCAGGTGTTAAAACCTCACTTTCATCTATCATATCAACACCAAGGGTTTGTAAAATCTGTGCCTCAGCAATATGACCTATTCTTGCCTTTGCCATTACTGGAATTGATACAACATCAAGAATCTCTTGAACTTTATTTGGATCAGCCATACGAGCAACTCCACCAGCAGCTCTAATATCCGCTGGAACTTTTTCAAGTGCCATGACAGCTACTGCTCCTGAATCTTCAGCTATTGCAGCTTGTTCTGCATTTACAACATCCATGATGACTCCACCTTTAGTCATCTTTGCAAAACCTTCTTTTAAAACATTGGTTCCTTTAACCATTATTAATTCTCCATTTACTCAATAAAATAAGTCTAAATTACTATTTAAGGTATTTTTTATAGATATAATTTATAAACATCTTTTAAATATAGATATTTTTTAAAAATATGAATATATCTCTTCTAATTTTTTAAAAAGCATAAATACATTTATTAAAATCAATTTTTTCTAGTATATAACTATAATTTTTATATATGGGCTTTTTTATATATAGACTTTTCTATATATATGTTTTTTTATAAAACAAGTGCCATAATTTTTAGAATTTATAAAAAACATTTTTACCAAATAACTTCTTATATTTTTATTATTATAGGTGATGTCCCATAAATCAAAATTTTAAATTTTAGATAATTTAAAATTGGCTTTAAATTGATTAAATTGGACATAACTATTAATTAAAATTTTATTTATTAAAATAATAATTAACAAATTATTAATTTATATTTAAATAGTAATTTATTGATTAAATCAATTTTAAAGAGGTTAATTGTTTTCATGAAATTTATCATGAGGCATCTTCTATATGGTCTTTTTTTAATATAATCTTAATAAAAAGCAAATGAAAAAAAGATAAAATAAGTTAAAATAAGTTAAAACTCGTTAATTATATCAAATTTAGCTTTAAGATTGTTGTAGTCTTTATTATAAAATGAACATTGGTCAATACATATAGTACAACCATCACTACACCCAATGCATTTATCCTTTAAAAATTCAACATTGTTTCCATTTTTCACTAAAGCTCCTTCAGGACATTCTTTTATACATTTATTACACAATTCACAGTACTCTCTAATCCAAGAATAGCTATGTTTATTTGAAAATGGTAAATTTTCTATCTCTGTTAGAATAGCTGCAACTTTAAACTTAGTTCCCATTTTAGGAGAGATTAATAAACCACTTTTACCCCTATAACCAATATCTGCATCTTCACCAAGCATAGATAAATCCACCAAATCTCCATTTGGAGTAATTACTTCTGTTTTATATCCTTTTTCCCTTAAAACATCTGAAAGTTTGTAGCTAAGCTTAGAAAATTTTAAATAAAAATCATCACTTAAATTCTTAGCTATTTCTCCTGCTTCAGTCTTGATTATATCCTCATCTAACTCCATTGTAAAAACAATTGCATTTTTTAAGGTAACATCAAGTTTTCCATTTTCTAGAATTAAATCATCCGACAATTTAGTGTATCCAAACTCAACAGCACCTAAATTAGTAGCTATTGATTTAAATTCATTAAGCATTTCATAAGACATTGTTTTTGTTGATATTTTAGGGTTTTTGACTTTAGAATAATCATCTCTGTTTCCTCCACAACATGAAGAAATTGGACTTTCCTCTTCATATTTTAAATTAGAACAATTATCAAAATTTTCTTTGGATACAATTTTAACCTCCTCTGATATACTATTAACCAAAGTATCTACTTTAATTTCAGATTCTATCTCATTATAGTAAATATTATTGGCTAATGATTCTTTTTCATTCAAATTATCAATTAAATTTAAAATAGAATCATTTTTTAACTTATAGTAAATCCATGTTCCTTCCTTTCTCCAGTTTAATAGCCTAGCTTTTTTTAAAATGTTTAAATGATTTGATATAGTAGATTGAGGTTTTTCAAGAGATTCATAAATCTTACAAACACATTGTTCACCATCTCGAAGCAAGTACAATATCTGTATACGTGTAGGATCAGCAATAGCTTTTAATTTATATGTCTTTTCTTCTAACTCTTCATGCGAAATTTTTTCTTTATCCATTATTTCACCAAATGAAAAATAAATATTATAAAAATTATTTAAAAATTATATACATATTAATTAAAAATTTATTGAATTTTATATAACCATGTTGCATTTTAAACATATTACACTTTATATAACTCATAAAATATTAGTTAAAATTTGCTAAATATATTTAAAAAATACATTGATTAATTTATATATTTGAATATTTAGATATATAAATATTATGATTAGTAGTATAAAAAAAATTATAAATTTAGTAGCAAAAAGAAAAATAAGAAAGTAAAATGCTATTAAAAAAAGGAATTACTTATTTAAAAACAGTAAAATTCTAGAAATAATAATTAAAATAGGAAGTTCAATTAAAGGGGCTATTACAAGAGTTAAAGATATTAATGGTTCATTAGGAAATGCTACAACAGCTATTGCAAGTGAAACAGGGGAATTTCTAGCAAGAGTTGTCAAAGTTAATGAAACATACTCTTTTTTTGAGAATTTTAAAAATCTATTTATCCATCTTACAAATACAAAGTTAACAATAAAGAAAAATAAAAATGGAATTAAAACTAGCGAAAAAACCCATAAATTTTCTAGAAGTAGCTTGCCTTGAGATGCAAACATTGAAAAAATAGCTAATGCTAAAAATATAATTTGTAAATAATCCATTGAATTAAAAAATTTTTTTAAATATCCATTGTTAAAAGATTCATTAATTCCTTTATCCTCAAAATTTATTTCTTCAGATTTATATTTATTGCTGTTGCTATTATTATTACTATTATTAATTCTCAGCAGAATAAATCTTAGAACTTGAGCTATTATAAAAGGTAATGCAACTACAAGTAATAAACTTTCAACAAAAAGATTCAAATTTATGACTGTAGATGTTCCAGTAAAAACAAATAAATAAACAGGAAGAAGAATAATTTGTAAAACCAAGTTTAAAGGCAATATTGATAATGAAAGTGGGATATCTCCCTTTGCAATATCTGTAAAAACAAGATACCAATCAGTACATGGGGTAACAAGAAGCATTATAAATCCGACCCATAATCCAACATCATGAGAAAGAAAGATGAATCCTAAAACATAAGCTAAAATTGGTGTCCAAATAAAGTTGATAGATAAAGAACTTAAAGTAAATTTAAGTTTTTTAAAGCTATTTTTAAACTCAACTAAATCAATGTTTAAAAATATGGTAAAAAGCATGAAAAATAAGAATGTTATAATTAAACTAGAGAATAAATCAGCCACAAAAGCCATTTGTCCAAAATATAAACCTAAAATAATTGAAACAAATATTATTACCGATTGAAATTTCTCTAAAACATTCATAGTATCTCATTTTTAAAACAAAGCTATAACTAATTTAAAATACTTAAAATAAATTTTAATAATAATAAATTAAAAATATAAATAAATTAAATAAAATTCATAAAAGAAAGAATTTAAGAAAAGATTTAAGAAAAGATTTAGGAAAAATATATATTATAAAATATGCAAAATTAATTATATAATTATTTCTATTTGAATAAAATAAAATAGATAAATATAAGGTGATAAATTGATTATAGGTGGGTCTGCTTCTCAAAAACTTGCAGCAATGATATCAAAAGAGATGGATGATGAATTATGTCCTGTTGAGACCAAAAAATTTCCAGATGGAGAAAGATATATTCGAATCAAAGGAGAAATTGAAAAAGAAATCACTGTTGTTCAATCTACAGCGTTTCCACAAGATGAAAATATAATGGAGCTATTATTTTTAATCAACAACTTAAAAGACTTAGGGGCAGAAGAAATAAAAGTTGTTGTTCCTTACATGGGATATGCTAGACAAGAAAAACGATTTAAAACAGGTGAAACGATATCTGCCCGTATTATAGCAAATTTAATTGAAAAAAGTGGAGCAACAAAATTTTATAGTGTAAATTTACATGAAGAAAGTGTTTTAAACTTTTTTAATATTCCCTGTAAAAATATTTCAGCAATGAACCCAATAGCTGAATACATTAAAGAAAAAACTGACAATCCAATTATTGTAGGTCCAGATAAAGGAGCATTAAAATTTGCAGAAGAAATCGCAGACATTTTAAACTGTGAATCAACTTATCTTCAAAAAACAAGAATATCACCTGAAAAAGTTGAAACTAAAATTGTTAAAATGAGATATGATTTTAACACAGATGACCCTGAATTTAAAAATAAAAAGCAAAATGTAGATATTTCCACTGTTGAAGGAAAAGAAGCTGTTATTATCGATGATATAATCTCAACAGGAGGAACAATTGTTAATGCAATAAACATTTTAAAAGATCATGGTGCCAAAACTATTGATGTTTGTTGTGTTCATCCAGTTTTAGTAAATGATGCTATTTTGAAATTATATTCTGCAGGAATAAGAAACTTAGCAGGAACAAACACTATAAAATCAGAAGTAAGTGAAATATCTCTAGCCACAGAAATAGCTAAAAACATTAAATAATTAAGAATTAAAAAAATTTTAAAAAAAAAAAAAATAAGAAACCAAATGAACAAAAATTAAAAAAATTTTAAAAAAAAGTATTAAAAAAGTATAAAAAAATAAGTAAAAATATGAAAATTAGAAAAAAATTTAATCACTAGATTTATTATAATTTTCAACTAATTCACGGACAACAGATTCTAAACCTTCACGACCATCTTCTGTTGCATCAACAATGTCTTCATAACGAATATACTTTTCAATTTTAATAGATTTGCCACCTATGCCAGAAATTCTGAAATCTTGGACATCGTCTCCAATTAAAAGTTCTATTTTTTCTCTTTTTAAATCGTCTTTATGTTCTAAGGACAATTCTCTTAATTCATTAATTAACTCTTCTGTCATTATCTTTACCTCAATTTAAGAATTATTTTAAAAATATGGATATCAAATATAGATATATTAATAAGTTTATAATCTATTTTTAACTACTAAGTATTAAATTGATAGTTTAATATATGAAAAAAGCTATTTTAAAAAAAATCATATAATAATTTAAAATATTATTTAAAAAAGATTATTTTAAAAAAAAATGTTTAAAAAAATTATTTAAAAAATTATTTAAATGATTTATAAAATAATTATTTCCATATTATTTAATTATATATGTGCATATATATAAGTATTGAATTAATTTTTTATCATATTAAAATTTTTTTAAAAAAAAATAAATAAAATTTTATAAAAAAAAATAAAAAAAGAAAATAAAAAAAGACTAAAATAAAAAAATTAAAATAAAAAATTATATATCTTTTATATTTCCTTAATCAATTTACTAAATTCTTTTCAATTACTCTTAATTCAATAATTCAGGTATTGAATACCATATTAATATAATTTTAACTCATTATATCTAATTTAAAAGTTAAAACATGATTACAATATAATTTAGATAGAAGCTTGCTTGCATCATTGGAGATGGAGAGATTATAATTTGTATTTTTTTCAAGTGTTATCTACACCGTTAAATATAACTTTTCAATATCTTCGAAATTTTATCTATTCATTATAAAAAAATATTAAATCACACATAAATTAACTGTAGTTCTATTGTTTTTGTTTATAATACTCTTTAGCAATTTGATAGAAATTTTTAAAGATTAAGTATCCTTTAGGAGTATGAGAAACTTCAGGATGGAATTGAATGCCATAAATAGGTTTATTTTTGTTTTTAATAGCTTCAAATTCACAGATATCAGATGTGGCAATTGGGTTAAAA
The DNA here is from genome assembly GCF_001639295.1 of Methanobrevibacter curvatus. Taxonomy (GTDB): domain Archaea; phylum Methanobacteriota; class Methanobacteria; order Methanobacteriales; family Methanobacteriaceae; genus Methanoflexus; species Methanoflexus curvatus. Next base: position 6,689 of record NZ_LWMV01000004.1, read on the forward strand.
TCATTTGGCATTTTAGTAACTTCATCTTTATGAGATGCCCAAACATCCATTTTAGAGCCAATTCCTTTAAATAATTCATCTGTCTCGTCAAGATTAATATTAATCTGAGCATAGCTTTCAGAATCGGCTGTAGCTATTTCTCCACCAAAAGCTTTAGCCATTAGTTGGTGTCCTAAACAAATACCTAAAATAGGAATGTCTATTTTTTCAATATATTCTTGACTGTTACCAATTCTTTCAATTTCAGGTCCACCACCTAATATTAAAGCTATTGGTTCTTTTTCTAAAATCTCATCAATACTTAATTCATTTGACACTAATTCAGCAGGTATTTCTAAATCTTTAAGTGATCTAAAAATTCTATGATTATATTGACCATAATTGTTAATAACTAAAATTTTCATAATTTCCTCCTTATTATTTTTTAGTGATTTATTAATTTAATCTATGGTAAAAAAATTAAAAAAAAAAAAAAAAAAAAAAAAAA
>NZ_LWMV01000005.1 GCF_001639295.1 Methanobrevibacter curvatus
TAATTATACTTTTTATTTTATTTATGAAAATCTATTCTTCTTAAAAATTCATTTTTTAAGTCCTATGAAATATCTTATTTTTAATATTTTCTGTTTATTTTTTCTATATTATTTATATCCTACAAATTTAACTATATGTTAAAATTTATCTTTAATTTCATTTTAAATTTGATTTTTTAAGTATTTATAATCATATTATTTAATTACAAATAGTTATATCAAATGATTTATATCAAATATTAATGATTGGTGATTGTTATGAAAATTCCTAAAGAAAAAAGAACATACTGTCCAAAATGTAAAAGACATACAGTTCATGAACTTCATGTAGCTAAAAAAAGAAAAGCAAGTGAATTAAAATGGGGTCAAAGACAATTTAGACGTGTCACTGCTGGTTATAGAGGTTATCCAAGACCTTTACCTGCTGGAAATAAACCAGTTAAAAAGTTAGACCTAAGATTAAAATGTAAAGAATGTGGAAAATCCCATATTGCTTCTTCATTTAGAACTAGTAAACCAGAATTTGTTGCAGATAGGTGAGATTATGGCAAGTAAAGGAAGAGGAAAGTTTTTAAGAGTTACATGTTTAGATTGCGACAATGAACAAATTGTCTTCAATCGTGCAGCATCTACTGTTCAGTGTATTATTTGTGGTAAAACCATAGTAAAACCGAAAGGTGGAAAATCTGATGTTTTTGCACGTGTAACTGAAGTTGTACGTTAAAATAAGATTAATTTATTTTTTTAACAGTTACTTTGTCTTTAAATTTAGTTATAATTGAAATAATTTTATTTAAATTTTAAAAGACTATTTTAGCTATTTTTTATAAATTCATTTTTTAATTTAATTTTTTAAACTTTAATTTTTTTAATTTAGCTTCTTAGTTTAGCTTCTTAATTTAGTTTTTCATTTTATTTATTTTATTTGGTGTTTTTATGGTAAGGAAAAGTCAACAATGGCCTAGCGAAGGAGAACTTATAGTGGCTACAGTCTATAAAGTTCTTAATTATGGTGCTTTTGCTAAGCTTGAAGAGTATGAAGGAAAAGAAGCTTTTATCCATATTTCAGAGGTTTCTGCTGGTTGGGTAAAAAATATTAGAGATTATGTAAGAGAAAATCAAAAGATTGTTGCAAGAGTACTTCGTGTAACTCCAAGTAAAGGACATGTGGATGCTTCTTTAAAGAGAATAAGAGAAGATCAACGAACTAAAAAAATTCAGCAATGGAAAATTGAACAAAAAGCTGAAAAATTCTTAGAGTTAGCTGGAAAATCTTTAAATAAAGACTTAGATACATCTTACAGTGAAGTAGGGTATAAATTAATTGATATATTTGGAGATATTTATGGTGCTTTTGAATCTGCTGCTGAAGAAGGAGAATCTACTCTTTTAGATGAAGATATTCCACAAGAATGGATAGAAATCATTGTCGATGTTGCTAATAAGAATATTACTCCTCCAGAGGTTCAAATTTCAGGATATGTTGATATTGAAACTTTTGTTCCAAATGGTGTTGAAATAATTAAAAAAGCTTTAAAGGCAGCAGAAAGCGATAATATTAGAGTTCAATCTGTAGGGGCTCCTCGTTATAGGTTAACTGTTAAATCTACTGATTATATCCAAGCAGAAAAAGATTTAAAAGATGCTGCTAAAAAATGTATTGATGTTGTTACTTCATCAAATGGCAATGGTGAGTTCTTACGAGAATTATCTTAATTTTTTTATTAATCCTTTAATTTACCATATTGTTTGTTAAAAGCTTTTTTTAGTATTTTTTTAGCATTTTTAATGCTCTTTTTTTATTTATTTTTACTTATTTATTTATTTTATTTATTTCATTTATTTTATTTCATTTTATTTTTTTTATCATATTTATTTTTGATATTTTAATGTTTTATTGGGGTTGTGTTTTTTATGAAAATGAAGATGAAAAGATGTAATATTTGCATGATTTACACTATAGAGGAGACTTGCCCTAAGTGTGGAGGCTCATTAAATGTTATCTATCCACCAAAGTACTCTATTGAAGATAAATATGGAAAATATCGTAGAAAATTAAAAGAAGAATTGAATAATCAATAAAAATTCTTTACTTTCATATTTTTCTATTCAATTATTATATCAATCATTTTTAATGTTTTTAATTAATTTTATCTAATTTTATTTAATTTTATTTATATATTCTATTTATTTAATGTAGATATTTTATTTAATGTATATATTTTTTTATCATTATTACAATATGAATACTTATTTCATATTTTATTGCTATTTACTATGAGGTTGAACAAATGAAAAGTACACAGATAAATGTTTTAGAAAAAGTTAAATTAGATAACCCTATTTTTATTGAAGCACTTCCAGGAATTGGTCATGTTGGTAAATTAGCTGCTGATCATATTATTGATGAATTTGGTGCAGTTAAATTTGCAGAAATTTATTCTCCTGCTTTTCCTCCTCAAGTTTTTGTAGATGAAGATGGATTAGTGGAAAACATGATAAATGAGTTCTATTACTTAAGATCAAATGAAGAAAGAGAAAGAGATTTCATCTTACTTGTTGGTAATTCTCAAGCACTATCTCCTGAAGGTCAATACGAATTATCTGGTATTATTCTAGATTTTATAGAACAACATGATGTTAAAGAAATTTTTACATTAGGTGGACTTGCTACAGGTCATCCTATTGATGAATCTAAAGTTTATGGTTCTGCAACAGACATTGAGATTATTGAAACATTAAAAGAAGCAGACATTAAAATTCGTTCAGCTGATGGTGGAATTGTTGGAGCTTCTGGATTACTTTTAGGTCTAGGTAAACTTAGAGGGTTAAAAGGAGCATGTTTGATGGGTGAAACTCCTGGATATTTTATAGACCCTGAAGCTGCAGAAGCACTTATTGATAAATTAGCTATTTTACTTAACATAACAGTCAACACTGATAAATTAGAAGAAAGGGCTGAAGAAACTAGAAAAATGATTTCTAAAGCTCAACAAATTGAATCAGAAATGTTTGGAAAAGGTAAAGTTGGTCAAGGTGATGATGACCTTAGATACATAGGTTAACTATATTTATTTTTTCTATCTTTTTAATCAAAATCTTCTATTTTTTTCTATTTTTTATTCTTTTTATCTATTTTTATCTATCTACTCCCTATTTTTTATCTATTTCCTATTTTATTTATTTATTTTATTTTGTTCTATTTACTCATATTTTTTATTTATTTATCCTATTTTTATCTTATTTTTTTATTTTATTCTTTAATACTTTTTTTATATCGTTTATATCATTTCTGTTTTGTTTCTTCTTTTTATTGAAAAAGTATTTAAATAATTTTGTTGATATTGTTAGTTATGGAAGAGATAGTCTGCGAAGTCTGTGGTAGTAAAGACATTAAAAAGAGAGGAAAGCTACATTCTTGCAATAGCTGTGGTAGTGAATATCTCCCTGAAACAATTCAAGATTCAAATATTGATGAAACAGAGGATATTTTCACTATTTTAGGTATTGAAGATTTAAGAAATGAGAATTTATCTGATACTGAGGAATTATTTGAATCATCTTTTGATTTTAGAAATGAAGAAGGTGAAGTTTTAGATGAAGAGTCAATGGAAATGATTTTTGCTTATTTAGATGACTTAAAAGTTAAATTTCTAGAAAAAACTAATCTTGATGGGAATAAGTTTAAAAATAGTGATTTAGAAAAAGAACCTTTAAAAACTGAATTTTTAGAATATGTTAAAGCAAATATTGTTACAATTGATAAAAATAATTTAAATGAACATGAATCAGATAAAAAGTACTATGAAGATAAAAATAGAAAAGTTAAGAATAATAATGACACTAATAATAACATTAATACTAATAACACTAATAATAACAATAAGAACAATAACAATAAAAATCGAAATAAAAACGACCGAAATAAAAAATATCAAAATAAGAATAATCAAATAATAGATGGAAATGCTAAAAATAAAAATAATTTAAAGCCAAAAATAAAATCTGAAAATGACCAGGAATTGAATAATAAAGAGTTTTTAACTCTGATTGTTGACAAAAAGTATTTTGATAAAGAAATTTATAAAAAATATACAGAATTTAGTGAAATTATTAATAAAAACACTAGTAAGAATAATAGTAAAAATATTAATGGCAACAATAATTTAAATCTTGAAAAGTGGGAAAAAGATTATTACAATGGCTATTTATCTGCATATAACTCAACAATTAGCGATTTTAAACTAAATGATGCCATAATTTATTTTAAAAGAGGGATTGAAAAACTTGATGGTTTAAATAATGATGAAAAAAAAGAGGAACTAAAATTTGATTTTTTAGATTTAGTAAATGGTTTGGGAAATTGGACTTTAGATTGTTTTAATCATTATCACTTTGAGGAAGAGTTAGAGACTCTAATTTTAAATTTAAAAGAATCCATCAATGCTTTAGATGAGACTTTAGCTTATTTTTCACAAGAAATTGTTGAAGTTAATGATGAAATATACATTTCATATACTTCAATTCTAAAATGGTCAATTGAGATATGCAGAGATCATTTTTACCTTGTTTGCAATGAGAGAAATATTAAAGAAAAAGTCGAAAGAGGAAAACCACAATTTTATTTTGACAATCAGTATAAAAATGACTCTCAATTTAGTGATTTTGACCAACAAATGGCTGAAACTAATAATGAGCTTAGAAAATTTGCCATTAAGAACTATGATAATTATTTAGAAAAAATTAAAAAAATTAATCCTTCATTTAAAGATGAAAAAATTAAAAAAAGCGATAATGGGGGATGTTATATTGCAACAGCTATTTATGGTTCTTACAATAGCTATGAAGTTTTAATTTTACGAGAGTTTAGGGATAAGATTCTTTTTAATAATATTTTTGGCAGAGCATTTATTAATTTATATTATTTTTTAAGTCCAAAGATTGTAAAACTTTTTGGAAATAAAAAATTCTTTAATCTCTTTTTTAAAGGAATTTTAGACAAAATAATTATACAATTAAGAAAAAAATATCTTTAAAAAAATAGCTTTATAAAACATGTATAAAAATGTATGAGATTGATAAAATTAGTACAATAAAATCATCCTATAAAATTATCATATAAAACTATCTATATTAAAATCATTAAAGTGGATATAGAATAGCTTAAATATAGTTTTTTTATAATTAGTGGAAGTTAAATCTTTTTTAAAAATCTAAAAATTTAAGAATTTAATAATTTAAAAGAATAAAAATGTAAAAAAAAGTAAAAAATAAGAGATTAAAATCTCTTTTTAGTTTAGAAATATTTAGAATAAATCTTTTAAATTAATTTTGTATGCACCTAAGTTTCCACCAAAGTTTCCTGCATTGATTTCAATAACTCCAGGAACACTAGTTGCTGCCTTAATGCCTTCATACATTGCTTTTTTAACAGATGTTTCGTCAACACCATCTATAACAATTTCATATATGCCATTAACAGCTGCACTGATTTCACTACCTTCTATTTCGTTTTTTAATCCAACACACATTTTTTCATTGGTTGATGCATTTAAGAAAGTGTAACTGTTACATCCTACTTTAGATCCAGAAGCTACTACACCCCCAGGGAAGGGAGTAATTGTTCCAGGGACATTACTTATTGCGTCAACAGCTGCTTGAGCACCTATAAGAGCTGACATTTTACTATCTCCACCAACAAAGAAGTTTCCACCTGCAACTCCATCTTTTATGCCGAACTCACTCTCAACTAAAAATTCTCCAGACATTATAGGTATTGAATGGACTTTTCTACCAGCTATTTCAAGTTCTTTTTCATATCCATCACCGAAGAACTTTAATTTAAATCCTTCATTTAAAAGTTCATCAGGATTTTCTAAAGCATTGAAAACAGCTGTTGTAGGAGCAGTTAAAATGCCCATTCCAATTCTTTCTAACAGTTCATGGGATAATTTCTTTTTACTGCCTTGACAGATCATTATTACATAACCTGGTCTTCCATCAGGAGTTTCTGTAGGAGGGAGATAAACATCTATTCCTGCTTCTGCTGGACATCCTATAACAGATGTTGCATATCCAGTTGCCTCTGTTGTAGCAGTTAAAGCTAATTCTTTTGTTGCTGCAGTTACTAAAAGTCTTGAAACTTTAATTCCAAATGCTTCTGCATAAGTATCTATAATTTCTACACCATTAATTTCCATCAAATCACCTTTTTAATTGTAAACTTTCTTTTTTTAAAAATTTTAAGCTATTAATTCAATTTTTCAAATTTGAATTTTAATTCAATGCTATTCAATTTTATTCAATTTTATTCAATTTTATTCAAATTTAATTAAATTTTAAACCTATTTAAATTCATTTTACTAAATCATTAAAACGTTGTAAATATTAAATTTTAATTTCAATAATTTATTTAACATTTAATTTTTTATATTTATGATAAAATAAAGTTTTCTATTTAATTTTTGTTTTGAAGATGTCTCATGGTTAAAATTTTTAGAGATTTGAGGAAATTAACTCTTTTTAAAAAAGATTTAAATACTTCATAATTGCTAACTTCATTGTATTTTGTAAAACTATTTTTTGATAAATTTATAATTTAAATTTTAGTTAATATTAAATCTTTAAATATGAATTAAAGCAAATTATGATTTTAGTAAAAATAATCATGGGACATCTTCCACTTTTTAAAAAAAATTTTAAATTAAAAAATAAATCCTTTTTACTCTTTTTCTGTTTACTTCATTTAATTAATATTTTTATTACATTTAACTTTCTTTTATTTTATTACTGCTCTGAAATATTGTGTTTTAAATTTTGAGGTATTAAACTTGTTTTCTTTTTTGATATAAAGTTCTAATTGTTTTCATTTTTTGTCCATGTTTTGCTTTTTTATTATAAATTATTATATTTATTTTTCCATTGATATATATTTTTATATTTGATTTATTTAGAAAATTGTTTATATATAACGAATGAAACTTATTTATTAGCTGA
>NZ_LWMV01000006.1 GCF_001639295.1 Methanobrevibacter curvatus
GTTTAAATATTAATCCCAAATAATCTGCTTTTAATTGTTAAAACATGTTAAAAATACAATTTAATTAATGACATTAAATTTTAAATTGAAATTATATTTTAATTATTATAATATATTATAATAAAATAAAAATAATTTAAATTTTAAAAAAAAATATTATTTAAATTGTAAAGCTTTTTCTTATTTTGTACTTTAATTGTATTCTATTAATTAAGTGACTAATAGAAGAATTTAACTAAAATAAATTGCTATTTTTGTTGCAATTGTTTATTAATTCATGATTGTATTATCAAAAACATAGTATAATTTTAATAGATGTTTATATTTTAATACTTATTAAATTGTTTAATAAATTTAAAAATGGCTTAATAAAATTAAATAAATAAAATTAAATAATTAATTTTATAAATGTTTTTTTACTCATTCAAGACATAATAAATTAAACTTAATTGAACTAATGAACTTAATTATCTTTTTTATTTAATAAAAACTTACAGATAACTAATTTATGCAAATTATTGCCATTGGAATTAAAGTTCCAGATAATTAATTACCCTGAAAGTATTCTTAAGGAGGCTTAAAATGGGAAAAGGTGAAGAATTAACCACAACTAAATATCTTATACATGCACAAATCAATGCAAATGGAATCGTAGAAAAACCTGATGTAGTTGGTGCGGTCTTTGGTCAAACTGAAGGGCTTTTAAGTGAAGATTTAGATTTAAGGGAGCTTCAAAAAACTGGAAGAATCGGCAGAATAAAAGTGGACATGACTTCTCAAGGAGGAAGAGCAAAAGGAGAAATTGTTATTCCTTCAAGTTTAGATAGAATCGAAACAGCTATTTTAGCAGCATCTCTTGAAACTATTACTCGTGTAGGACCTTGTGAAGCAGGTATTGGTGTTTTAAAGGTTGAAGATGTAAGGGCTGTTAAAAGACAACAAGTTGTCGAGAGAGCTAAAGAAATCTACAAAGGAATGATGGATAAAGTTTCCCCAGAAAGTGTGAAAATGATTGAAGAGATTAAAGAATCTATGCGAATTCATGAAATCTCTGAATATGGGGAAGAAAGACTTCCAGCAGGTCCTAGTGTCCATACCTCTGATGCAATCCTTGTTGTTGAAGGTAGATCTGATGTGTTAAATCTTTTAAAATACGGAATTAAAAATGCAGTTGCAGTAGAAGGAGTTAATATTCCCAAAAGTGTTGCTGCATTAACTAAAGAAAAAACTGTTACAGCTTTTGTTGATGGTGATCGTGGAGGAGAATTGATTTTAAAAGAATTACTTCAAGTGGGTGAAGTAGATTATGTTACAAGAGCTCCAAAGGGTAAAGAAGTAGAAGATCTTGAAAAAGATGAAGTTTTAATTGCTCTTAGAGATAAAGCACCTGTTGAACAGCTATTTAAAAATAAAGTAAGTAAACCAAAACCAAGAGTCGAAGACAAAGTAAAATTACTTAAAAATATATTAAATGACATTAAAGGCAGTGGCACTGGCGAAGTCCTTGATGACACTTTAAATATTCTTAAAGAAGTGAAAGTTGAAAATCTCTATGAAGAACTTAAAAATGCTGATGAAAAAACATATGCCGTTGTTTTTGATGGAATTATAAGTCAAAGATTAGTGGATGTTGCAGTTGAGAAAGGGATTAAAAATTTAGTTGCTTTTAACTCTTCAAACATCACAAAAAAACCAAGAGATTTACGAATAATAACTTAAAGCTTTTTGTTGATTCAATAAACAAATTTTAAAAAAAGTTATAATATATTGATTATTTTAAAAATAGTTTTTTAAAAGTAATTTTTATATTATTTCTTTTTATCACATTTTTACAAGAATTTATCTTTTTAAAACATTTATTACTACTATTACTATTCTAAAATTATTTTATATTAATTTAAAAAAATACTGGTTTAAAATAAATTTATCTCTTTTTAAAATTCAATTTTAGCAATCCTAGTTTTAACTATCTTAATTTATAACATTGACCTTTTTTGATAATTATTTTAGTTATAAGCTATTTTTTAAGACATAAAATTAATGAATTAATTTTTATTAAATTAAAATTATCAAAATATATTTATATTATAGTTTATAAAATTATAAACATACTATTTAAAATACATAATAATTTATTTAAATAATAATTTATTTAAAATATATAATAAGTTTATATTTATCATAGAATAAGGAGAAAAAAATATGGAAATTAACTTAGACAATTATTATTTTACAAGAGAAAAAATTTACAATAGAATTCATGAATCTAACACTGTAGAAAAAATAGTTATGGTCTTTTTAATGGCTGCTTTAACTGGATTAGCTGCGCAAATAGTTATTCCCCTTCCATGGACTCCAATTCCGATTACTTTCCAAACATTTGCAGTTTTAGTTGCTGGACTATTGCTTGGTAAAAAAATGGGAGCTTTAAGCCAAATAGTTTATCTTGCTCTTGGAACCATTGGACTTCCTTGGTTTGCAGAAACAAGTGGTGGATTAAGTGTTATTTTAGGTGCTAATTGTGGATATTTCATTGGGTTTATAATAGCTGCTTACTTTGTTGGATATTTAAGTGAAAAATATTCAAAGTCAAGAAAATTCAGATTTATGACATTAACCATGCTAATAGCTAACTTTGCATGTATTTACATTCCAGGGCTTCTTATTTTAGCTATTTGGTGCAATTTTAACATGGGTGGATTCCCAAATATTTACAATTTATTGATTATGGGATTAATTCCATTTATAGCTGGAGATTTAGTTAAAGTTTTAAGTGCATCTGCTGTTTCAAAACTATTTTTACCTAAATAATGCTATTATAAATTAAAAATATTTTAAATTTTTTACTTTTAAAAATTTAATTTTAATTTTTTTATTTATGAATAGTAAATATTTATAAAAACCATTTTATCTTTTATGTCTATTCCTTATTTTTTAACTTCTATTTTTTATAGTTTTTAAAGCTTTTTTAAAAACAATTTGGATACTTTTGTAGCAAAAACACACAAAATACACACAATGGAAAATATCTATTTTTAATTCCTTGATTTCATATTTAAGATTATGTTATTAAATTATGATCTTATTAAAAAGAATTTTTATGAAAATGTGAAGTTATATAAGAATATGACTAATGAAAGAAGGATTTTTTTATGAAAGCAAAAAAAAAACAAATACAATTACGAGCTCATCATCTTCTTTGTCTTCAAGGTTATCAAGGTTATGGATATGATGAAAATTTTAAAAAAAATATGGAAAACATCTTAAAAAATTCTGATAATTTAGATGTATTTCTTACTTATGATATAGATGAAATTTGTAATTACTGTCCTAATTTAAAAAAAAATAAATGTGTTTTAAACCTTGACTCCCATAAGAATTATGAAAGCAACAATACAAATATTAATGAAAAGATTGATGAAAGTAACAATACAATAATTCAAATGGATTTAAATGTTTTAAAAAAGATGAAAATCAATAAAAATGAAAAAAATAGTTATAAACTAAAAACTTTATTTGAAAAAACAGAAAAATCATTTAAAAGTGTTTCTGATTTATCATTAATGTGCAAAGGATGTAGATGGGAAGATGTTTGCCTATTCTATCAATCAAAAAAGAAAAATTAAAAAATATAAGCATATGAAAAGCTTTAAAAAATAGAAAATTAAAAAGTATAAAAATAAAAAATATAAAAGATAAAAAAATAATTTTAAATTAATTTAATTTAAAGAAACTTGAAATCATATATTCGTCAATTGGTATTCCTGTAAATTGTATTAAAACACTTTTACTTTTTAATTCAAAGTAAGCATAGGTTTCATTTGAACCTGCAGTTTGTCTACTAAAGTCACTACCAGTTTTAATTATTTTAACTATATGACCATCAATATTTTTATTTGTGATTGTTCTATTTAGATCAGAATTTTTCTTAAATGTGTCAAATTCATCTAAATCTTCTTTATATTTTTTTGCATATGAAATATCAATCTGAAAGATTTTACTAGGATATTTATCGATAAAACTCAACTGTGCAATATCTATAAATGCACTTTCAAAATCATCCTTTGAATTTAAGGTTTTTTCATAATCTTTTTCACCAGGAAATGCATCAAAGTAATCCTTTGAATTGTATTTTTTTAGATATTTCTCAGGTGCATAAAAATTTAACCCTGCTAATTTAACTGGAGCATAACCATATTTTATTTCAGACTCTGAATTTGTAGTAGTATTGTTCTCAATAGTATTGTTTACAACTATATTTTGAGGTTTTTGATATGCAAAAATTCCTATAGCTGATATTACCACAATTCCTAAGACTAATATAGTTAGAAAAATTTTTGTCCTATTGTTACTCATTTTATCTTTTTTTGCCATTTCTATCACTCACACAATTTAGTGATAATCTTAATTTAATAAAATCTACTATTTAATTATTACTATTGTATTTTTAAAATTAATAAAACTATTACTAATTTTTATAAAAGATATTTTTACTAATAAAAATTAAGAAACAAATTTGAAAAAAATAAATAAAAATAAATAAAAATAAATAAAAATAATTAAAAATAATTAAAAAAAGATATATTTAAATATAATAAAATATAAAGTAGTTTATGTTGTATAAAAATTTGAGTTTTTCAAATATGTACACTAGTCCCGTAGGGTAGTGGTAATCCTTCTAGGCTTTGGACCCGGAGACGGTGGTTCGACTCCACCCGGGACTATTTTTACTAAAATTTTATTAAAATAATCCCAAATTTATCTTTACTCTTTTTCTCATATTTATTGACTAAAAAATTTCTCCTAATTCTTTTTAAACTATGTATTTTTCTTTTAAAACTTATTCTTCCTTATTTAATAAATCCCTAATTACCTTTGAATGATCTATTGAATTGTTAAAAGTATATTTACTTGAAGAATTAGCTTGATTATTTGAACTAATATGTATAATAGCTTCTTTAAAAAACTCAGGAACAAATTTTTTAAATTTTGGACTGTTTATATTGTTTACTGATGAATCAAGAACATATGTTGTACCTTCATCATCTTCTGCTCTCATAATCCTTCCATAAGCCTGTGCTAAGCTAATAATTGTTTTATAATCATACCATTCCTCATCTAAATTCTTTCTACTTTTTATCTGAGCATCTCCAAGATTAGGAAAAGGAATTTTATAAATTATTTGAAACCTACAGTCATCGTATGGCAAATCAACACCTTCAGATAAAGATGGGCTTACTAAAACTTTGTTACTTCTATCATTTTTAAATTTTTTTAAAATATCTTCTCTGTTTTTTGAATAATGATACATTAACCTACTATTTTTTATATTGTCAACAATAGATTTTTGGAATTCATAAGAGTTTGTATGTATTATTCCTTTTTCATTTTTATGTTTTTCTAATATTTCTTCTACCTTTTTATTGGCTTTAGGAGTAGTTATATGTTTTTGATTGTAGTTTAATCTTCCTACCAAATCATATATAATTGGTCTTTTTTCTTTTTCAAAGGGAGAATCTTCTTGAATAAATATATATTCGTCTTTTTCAATGCCTAACCATTTAGCCAATGATTCATGATCAAGTATTGTAGCACTCATCAATAAACAAACATTTGCTCTTGAAAATAAAATATCTTTAGAATATGTGTCTATTTTAATGGGTTTAAAAAGAATTTCATCATCATACCAATATATAACCCAATTTTTAAAATCATCTTCAAAATGAGAGATTAACTCTGAATAATCCTTAATTTTTTCATCAATAGCTGTTAGTTTTGCTTCATATTCTTCTTGTCCTTTTTTACTTTTGTTTTTTGAAATATATTCACTTTCATATTTCATGTATTTTCTAATTAAAGTGTTTAAAAAAGAAATCCATGCATCTTTACCATTTTTATTCATAATATTAACTTCATTTTCATCTGTTTTTACATTTATTTCCCTTTCAATTGTTTTTGCTGGAATTATCACTTCTACAAATTTCATTATTTGATCTTCAATGTTGTGAGCCTCATCAAGAATCATCAATTCTCTTTTTTCAAATCCAGAACTATAGTTAAACATGTATAAAGCATAAGCATAGTTCATTATTACAATGTCACTACTTATAGCATGTGTTTTCTGTTTTAAGTAATGACAAGGAGAATCTCCTCTCCAAAAATTATTTCCATAAGCTCTTTGATAATTTTCTGCTCTATCTTCATCATAAATAGTTATTAATCCATGTTCACAAGTTAATGATTTGTCATAAACACAAGATCCACTATCACAGTTCATATTTAAAAAATCATTTTTATCTGAACTGCTTACTTTGTATTTACATTGAAAATTTCCCCTTCCTTTTGCAAGGACAAAACCTTCACCTGAAAAATCATTTAAATACTGGTTTTGAAGCTGTTTTGTGACTGTAAGAATATATGTATCCTTGTATAAATTAGCTATTGTGGCAGCCATTACTGATTTTCCTGTTCCAGTCCCTGCTTCCAACATGATAAATTTATATCCCTTTTCAATAGCTTTATTTATTTTAGATATTGTTTCTAATTGACCTTTACGTGGCGTTTTAAATGGAAAATTCAAAAGAATATCTTCATCAATGTGAGAATATTCTTCTTTCATCCTGTTAAAATCTTCTTTAGATGGAATATACGATTTATTGGAAGGCATAGAAATCAATTCAGTAGATTTATTGGATTTATTATATTAGGTAGTTTTATTAGATTTATTAAGGTTATTAGAATTATTAGTTTTATTAGATTTATTAAGGTTATTAGAATTATTAGTTTTATTAGAATTAATAGGATTATTAGTTTTATTAAGTTTGTTAGATTTATTTAATTTATTTGATTTATTTTTTAAATTATTAGAATTTGTGAATTTTTTTTTAAATTTACCACATTTACACCTTGATTTAATCATTCCACAATTAGCACAAAACTCTAAATCCATTTTATCATCC
>NZ_LWMV01000007.1 GCF_001639295.1 Methanobrevibacter curvatus
ATATTGTATATGTTATTAGATATATTATATATTTTATTGTATACTTTATTGTATATATTGTATACATTATAATTTGTATATTATTTCTTAATAAAACAAAAAATCTTTCAAGATTTTTATAACATTAATTTAGCATACTGTTTTAATAATAATATTTAATAATAAATTTAATAATAAGTTTAATAATAATTATAATTAATAATAATTATAATTAATAATAATAATAATAATAATAATAATAATAATAATAATCTGTTTAATAGTAGTGATTCAAAATGTACGAAAAAAATGCAAGTAAAAATTCCTATAGAGCTATAATAGCTTTAATTTTATTATTATTGGGAATTTTTCTTATTGGGGCTGCAAATGCAGCTAGTGTAGATATTACAAATTCAACAGCTGGTGGAATACACCATGCAGTTGATGTTGTAAATGACTCTGATACGATTAATTTGGCTAAAGGGATATACAATTATTCAAGCAATTCGAATAATTCAGCTAAAAATCTAAATATTGAAAAGAACATAACTTTAATTGGTTCAAGTAAATCAAATACAGTTATAGATTTTGGCAAAAACCAAATTAATATATCAGAAGGAAACTCATTAAATTTATATAATCTTACTTTAATTGTTCCTTATAAATATTCTAATATTGATTTATCAAATAATTTAAATACAAATAAAACTGGAAATTATACTCTTCACCCATTATCAAATACAAGTATAAATTTCTACAATATAAATTTTATTAACACATACAACAAATATGGTATCACAGTATCTACTGTAAACTTTACATCAAACAAAGTTGTTTTATATGCTTATCTTTATGATGATGAAGGTAATCCATTAGATGGTGATGTAAGCTTTTACATTGATGGTAAATTTTCAGGAAGAGTCTATGGTGCAAATGGTCAAGCAATTTACATCACAAATTTACCACAAGGAAACCATAATTACTATGCCGAATATATAGGAAATGGTATAGGGTGGGAGTATAATAATGGTACATTTAGTAAAAATAATATTTCTTTTACCATGCCAAAAAGCAATGGCTTAAATTTATTGTCAGCTCCTCTTCCTACATCTGGAAATAGGGTATGGGTAGATCCTATAAATGGTAATGATGGTAACAGTGGTTTAAGCATTGCCTTAGCTAAGAGAACTGTTCAAGAGGCTATAAGAGTCGCAGGTAGTAATTCATATGTAATTTTGCTTCCTGGAACATATTCAGGTTCTGGAAACAGAGATCTTACTTTTTCTTCATCAAACAATGTTACTATTATTGGTAATAATACAAATGGAACTGTTTTAATAACTCCAGCTGGGTACAGATTCCTGAGAATATCTGGAAGTTCATCAGCTCCTAAATATATTAATATATATAATATTGTTACAAATAGGAATACAATAGATGGTTTAATATACATTGAATCATATTCAAATGTTAATATTGGAAACTGTGAATTTTATAATTCCTCTACAGGTTGGCGTGGAGTAGTATATCTTCTTGGAAGTTATGCTAACCTAACTGTAACTGATTCAATATTCAAAAACTGTAGTGGAGTAGATGGTGCTGGAATATATGCTGAGGGTAACTATGTAAAGATTAATATAACCAACACTAACTTTACAAATAACTCAGTTACTGATGAAGGAGCATCTATTCATGTTCTTTGTCATGATGGGAATAATAGAGTTACTAATGTTACAAAACTTTTTTTAAACAATGTAATATTTAAAGATAACTATGCTGGTTGGTATGGCGGAGCTATTGATAACTATCGTTTTTGGATTGAAGCAAGAAATGTTAAATTTATTAACTGTACAGCAAGAGAGTATGGTGGAGCTATTGATAACAACTACAACTTCTTCAATGCATGGGACACTGAATTTATCAACTGTACATCAAGGGAGTATGGTGGAGGAGGAGCCATATATAATGACAACTCGGAAAAATCAGATGTTAGATTATATGGTGCAACTTTTATTAACTGTCGAAATTTAGCTACAGGTAGTATTGGTGGTGGAGCTTTAGGATCAGGTTCTGGTGCTTCATCTTATGGAATTCATAACTCTACTTTTATTAACTGTTATTCAGCTACTTTTGGTGGTGCAGTAGGTGTAAATGGTGGACAGATAAATATAACAAATTCTAATTTTATTAACAATTCTGCTGTACAATATGGTGGAGCAGTGGCTACAGCAAATGATAATATATATATCACAGGTTCTAGTTTTGATGGTAATTTTATTGTTCCAACAACTTATACTCCTTATGGTGGAGCTATTGCTAGTTCTGGAGGTTCTATAACTGTTTACTCTTCAAATATAACTAATAACTATATTTCAAATTCAAGAGACCTTGTTCTTCGTGGAGGAGCTATTGCTAGTTCTGGAGGTACTATCCGTGTTTATAATTCTAATATTGAAAATAACAGAGTAATAAATACTTATTCTGGTTCTGCTAATCCTGCTAATTATGGTGGAGCTATTTCTGCTGCTGGAAGTTCTGCAGTGTATATTTATAATTCTTCTATACTTAGGAATTATGTAGATGCTCCTGGTAGTTCAAATACTTTTGGTGGAGCTATTGGACTTGTATCAGGTAATATTGTGATTAATGGTTCTTATGTTTCTCATAATTATGCAACAGGTTTTGGTGGTGGAGCTGGATCTACTGGTGGTACTCTTAACCTTTCATACTCTAACATTGTAAACAACTCAGCTATTAATGGTGGAGGTGTTGGAACTTCTGCTACAATTAATACACTTAACTGTAACTTCACTGCCAATTATGCAAGTAATAATGGTGGAGGAGTAGCATTACTTGAAAATACAGCTAAAAATATTTTTTCTTCAAGTTTTGTTAATAATACTGCAGGAGGTAGTGGTACAGCTATTTATGCTGCACAAACATCTGCTGCTGTGAATATTAATTATAATAGGTTCTTTAATAACAATGAAACCCCTAATAGGGTATATCAAACTGTGTGGACTGTTTCATCTAATACTGCTGTTAATCTTAATTTGAATTGGTGGGGTAATAACACATATTATACTACTGGAAGAACTCCAGGTAATTATATTGTGGCAAATATTAATTATAATCCAGGAAATATAACATTTTATAATCGTACTGCTCATTTCTATTACTACCTAACAACAAGCAATGGTGCAGCTTTAAATGAGAGTCGCTTGCCTTCTTATTTAGGTCAGACAAATGTTGGAGTTCTATCTTATTCATATAACAATAGCTTCAATGCTAATTATGCTCATTATATCGATGTTCCATATAGTCCTTATGCTTATCTTGATGGTGCTTTTGAAGTAGACTGGTGGAAAAGTGCATTTACAAATATTAGTACAGTATCTACTCCTAATATAACTTCTAATACTCCTGCAGGTAAATATAAAAATATAACACCTTTAAGTGCAACTATTAAAGATAATTATGGATATGTTTTATCTGGTTTAAATGTTGATTTTTATATTGGTGGGCAATATGTAGGTAGTGCTATTACAGATTTAAATGGTGTTGCTTATTTAAATTATACTATTGGAAGTGCAGGTAACTTTAGCTATACTGCAAATTACACATACAATGATTTAAATTTCTTACCAGTTAATACTACTAAAAATCTTACATTTGTTAAAAGAAATACCACTATCTCACTTATACAAGTTGATGGTAATGCTACAAAACTTTTATACTTAAATGCTACTATTGTAGATGAATATGGTGAATTTGTTGATAATGTTCCTATTTACTTTATTCTTAATTCTGGAGGAAACCTAACAAGTGGTAATTCTAATTCAAATGGATTAGTTTCAGCTTCCTATATTTTTAACTCAATTGGTAATTACACTTACTATGCTTTGTTTAATGGTAATGGAAATTATACTGGAACTAACTCTTCTAACTATGGTGGATTAGTAACAGCACATATTATCTTTGTATATTTAACCCAAGATTTATATATTAATTCTACTGGAGGAAATGACAGTTCATTTGGATCAGATTGGAATAATACTTTAAAATCTCTTTTAAATGCTTTAAATAAAGCTATTTCATTAGGTTGGAATAATTACACTGTTCATATCGCTCCTGGTGTTTATGCTGGTGCTAATAACACTAATCAAGTTATTGATAAAAATGTAACTTTATTGGCTTACAGTTCTCTTGGTGGAGAAATAATATTTGATGGAGGAAATACTGCAATAAGTGGATTTGTCTCTAATGGTTCTAATTTAAACACTGTTAATATTATTAATATAACTTATATTAATGGAAATGGTGGAGCTATTAAAACTAATAATACTCTTCTTAACATTGAAAATTCTAAGTTTTATAATAATACCAATACTGCTTTAAATGTTTATGGTGCTAAAACAAATATTAGTGAAACTCATTTCATTGATAATAAGGGTATTAATGGTGGAGCTATTATTTTAACAAATTCAGAAGTTTCTATTAATAATTCTGAATTTAAAAATAATAATGCTAGTCTTGGTGGAGCTATTTATAACAATGGTGGAATTTTAAATTTAACTAAATCATCTTTATCTAATAATAGCTATACTACAATTTATACTATTGTTAATAATGGTAATAATATTCAAAATAATACTTTTAATTCAAATCTTGGTGTTTTAGGTATTGGCTTTAATAATTCTAAAATGGATTTAAACAAATATCTTATTAATGGGAATACCATTATAAATAATGCTGGAGCTATTCTTACTGTTGATGGTAATGCTAATACTATTGAAAATGGTACTATTAATGGTGGAGGAAATACTAATGGTATTTTAATCAATGGTAGATTTAATATATTTAATAATAATTCTATTAATGGTTTAAATGGTAAAGGTTTAATTTTCTCTAATACAAGTAGAAGTAATGTTTTTGCTAATGGTAGTATTTCAAATAATAATAATGGTGGAGTTTTACTTGATGGAAATAATAATTCTTTAGTTGGAAATAATATTGTTAATAATCATGCCTATGGAGTCAATGTTACATCTCCTGGAATTGGCTCAAGTGAATTTACTTTAATTAATTATAATCGTATTTATGGTAATCAAGTTGCTTTAGTTAATTATGGTACAAATGTTAATGCTAACTTTAATTGGTGGGGTGAAAATAATATTAGCAGTTTATTTGTTAATTATGCTTCACCTAGTGATTTGGTTTTAAATAATTGGTATGTTTTAAGGTTGTATTTAAATACTACATCTTATAATACTACAGTTTCTGGAACTAAAAAGCAGTATCATAATACTAGTTTTACTTTATCTTATAAATTGACTTTGAATAATTTGGCTACTGCTAATAACCCTGGTTTATTGCCTTATTTTACAGTTAATGTTTCTACTGAAAATATTACTGGATCAAATCTTGTGATTAATAATGGGGATATTAGAAGTTCTGACTACAACTGGATTAATAATATTTTAATGACTCAGTATGATTTTTCAAAGATAACTGCTTCTGCTGATAATGAGATTCTTTCTTTAGAGGTTGTTCCTTATATTGTTGAATTGAATATTGTTAAATCTGCTAATGTTTCTGGTACTGTTTTAAATGGTATTTTAGTCAAATATAGTATTAATGTGACTAATCTTGGTCCAGATAATGCTACTGGTTTACTTATTGGTGATAAATTAGATAGTAAGTTGATTTTTGTTAATTCTTCTAACACTAGAGGCACTTATTATGATTCTCATCTAGGTGTTTGGAATCTTAGTGCTTTAAATGCTGGTGAATCTTTAGTTTTAGATATTGTTGCTATTGTAAATGGTACTGGAATTATTAGTAATATTGCCAATATAACTAATCTTGATCAGAATAATATAGGTCAAATAAGTAGTGGAAATATTAGTTTCACTGTTGCTTCTACTGTGAACATTAGTATTGTTAAAACTAGTAATGTGTCTGGCAATGTCTTAAATGGTATTGATATTAGATATTCTATTAATGTGACTAATCATGGTCCTGATAATGCTACTGGTGTTGAAGTTACTGATATTTTACCTGCTGGTGTTATTTACAGGTCTTCTAATGCTAGTTTTGGCAGTTACAATCATGTTACTGGTAAATGGTATATTGGTGATTTAGCTAATGGTCAGAGTGTATTTTTAGATATTGTTGTTACTTTAAATAGTACTGGTAATGTTGTTAATATTGCTAATGTGACTGTTGATCAAAATAACACTGGTAATAACAGTAGTACTCCTGGTAACAATACTAATTTAACTGTTACTCCGACTGTGAATATTAGTATTATAAAAACAAGTAATGTTTCTGGTAGTGTTTCAAATGGTGTTGATGTTAAGTATACTATTAATGTGACTAATTTTGGTCCTGATAATGCTACTGGTGTTGAGATTACTGATAATTTACCTAATGGTTTGATTTATAAGTCTTCTAATACTACAGTTAATAGTTATAATTCTGCTAATGGTAAATGGTATATTGGTAATTTAGCTAATGGTCAAAGTGTATTTTTAGATATTGTTGCTACTTTAAATAGTACTGGTAATGTTGTTAATGTTGCGAACTTGACTGGTGTTGATCAAAATAACACAGGTAATAATAGTAGTCTTCCTGGTAATAACACTAATTTAACTGTTACTTCAACAGTGAATATTAGTATTATAAAAACTAGTAATGTGTCTGGTAATGTCTTAAATGGCATTGATGTTAAGTATACTATTAATGTGACTAATCATGGTCCTAATAATGCTACTGGTGTTGAGATTACTGATAGCTTACCTAATGGTTTGATTTATAAGTCTTCTAATGCTACTGTTAATAGTTATAATTCTGCTAATGGTAAATGGTATATTGGTAATTTAGCTAATGGTCAGAGTGTATTTTTAGATATTGTTGTTACTTTAA
>NZ_LWMV01000008.1 GCF_001639295.1 Methanobrevibacter curvatus
CTTATTTAAATGATTAAAACTATTTTTAACAGCTTCTTTGAAATCAGGGACTTTTGCACCAAAATCGGAAAGTTTATATTGTATGCTTTTAATATTACTAATGTCGATAGTATTTGTTGTTTTCATAGTATAAATATCTATCGACACTTCTATTTAACTTTTACTATTTAGTTTTCGCTTAAAATCTCTGAAGTATGATTTCAAGTGTACAATACCTTAAAGGGCTATTTCAAGTGTAAAAAAGTCTCAGGAGGCAAAATAGTAATATAAAATTATAATGTTGTATTACTAAAAATCTCAGGAGGCAACTATTTTACAGAGCCCAAATAACAATACAAATCCAAATACTTTTGCAAATAATAATGTCCCTCCAGCATACCCAACTAATCAAGGGAACTGGTTTAGTAGACAGTCTACAGCAACAAAAGTAATTCTTGGAATAGTAGGGATATGTTGTGTTGCGGTTATAGTAGTTGCACTCTTAGGGATGGCTATACCTGGTTTTATTGATTTCAATACCAATGGTAATACTAATTCTACTACAGATAATGAATTCCCAAATCCTGTGTCTATTGGTGGTGTACAATTTTACATACCTGATGGATATGAGTTAGTTGGTTCATCCAATACTAATGGTGCTTATATGAAGTCATATGCTAATGATGATGGAGATTCTTTTTCAATTACAGTATATAAAAGTCTTTCTAAATCGCAAGTAATCAGTAACCTTAAATCAGGTGCTGCAGGTCTTGATATTAGCAACCAAGATTCATCTGCTTCATATGGATCATATTCTGGATTCTATGGGGAAACTGTTACTGATGATGGAGATGAAAAATTCTTTGTATCTTCAAAAGGTGGAAAAGCATTTTTAATAGAAAGCAATGCAGGATTTAACTTTGGTGAAAATGTTCCAAAAATACTTGGGTAATCAAAGATATTTTTAATATTAAACCAAACTATATTGAAATGAAGAAGTAGAATTTACCTACTTTTTCATGCTTTTTTTAAAAATAAATAGATAAGTACAAAATAAGTTTTAAATGAATTTAGATTTAAATTAAAAGAATTTAATTTTAAGAACTTTTAATTTAACTTTAAATATTTTAAATTTAAATATTAAGAAATAAAATCAAATAAAACACAAAGCTCACAATTTAAATTATTATTATTTTAATTACTTATTATTTTAATTACTATTGCTTATTAATTATTATTATTGCTTATTAATTATTATTATTGCTTATTAATTACTTTATTATTGTTATTATTATTATTATTATTATTATTACTACTTATTATAAAATAAATAGAAAAAAATGATAGATAAAAATGATTTAAGGCACTATAATTTCATACTCTTGATTCTCAAAGATAATGCCATTTAAAATGAAATTTGAGTATTTAATTTAAAAAAATAATTCTCATAGTATTAAATAATTTTCATAACATCATAAATAATTATATTTTTATTAAAATGATAAAATTAAAATGAATTAAGGTGAAAAAAATGATATTGGAAATAATTATAGTTGTTGTAGTAATTATTATACTTTTTGCTGTTGTTGGAATCTATAATGGTTTAGTAAGTTCAAGAAATAAAGTTAAAAATGCATGGGCTCAAATTGATGTCCAGCTAAACAGAAGAGCGGATTTAATACCTAACCTTATAGAAACTGTTAAAGGCTATGCTACACACGAAAAAAGTGTTTTTGAAAATGTTGCAAAAGCAAGAGCAGGGCTAATGAATGCTAATGGAGTTAAAGAGATCCAAAATGCTAATAATCAATTAACTAACACCCTTAAAAGCTTGTTTGCTGTTGCTGAAAACTATCCCGAACTTAAAGCTAATGAAAATTTTAAGCAATTACAAGATGTTTTAGGAGAAAGTGAGGATAAAATAGCTTATTCAAGACAATTTTACAATGACACAGTCTTGATGTACAACAACAAATGTGAGCAATTCCCAAGTAATATATTTGCAAATGCATTTAACTTTAAAGAAGCTGATTTCTTTGAAGCAGAAGAAGGGGCTCGTTCTGTCCCTAAAGTTGAATTTTAAGTATTAACTTTAAATTTTAATTTATTAGTAAACTATTTAATTTAATATTAATGCTTTTATTATTTATTTTGCATTAATAACTCATTATTTAATTTAATGTTTTTTTTATGTTTAGATCAATTTAATCAATTTGAGGCGATTAAATGAAAATGAAAATTGTTGCTGTTGGGATAATTTTATTGTTCTTATTTTCAATGGCTTCTTCTGCGAGTTTTGCAGAGGATAGAAGTTATAGAATTCCCCATGCTACTGTTAATTTATTTATACAAGATGATGGGTTGATTCATGTTGAAGAAACAATTAGCTATTTGTTTGATGGGCAGTTTAATGGAGTTTTTAGAGACATACCTTTAAAAAAAGGTCAAGATATAAGAAATATCAATGTTAGTGTTGAAGGAGCCTATTGTAAGTGGGAGTTAATAGAAAAAGGTTCTGAAAAACAGATAAAAGTGTATTTATATTCAAATAAAGAATTAACTGATAAAATTTCAACTGATGCTAATATCAAGGTTAAGTATTCCTATGATATTACAGATGCAATAAACATCTACAATGATATTGGTGAAATACATTACAAACTATGGGGTGAAGAGTGGGAGGTTAATGTAGAAAGTTTAGATGCCTCTGTGACATTCCCATCATCTAAGGTTTCACAGTATTGGTTTAACCCACCAGAACATTTAACATCTCAAAAATGGAATGGCTCAACCATTAATATAAAAGCCGATTCAATATCCTCAGGTAATTATTTTGAATTTAGAGCTTTAATACCTCTATCTCAATTTAAAAATCCAATTTATGCTAATAGAATTAATGAAGCAGGTAAAAATAAAATTATACAAATACAGGAGAATATAGCTCAGGATAGGGAAAATGAGAAAACATTTTACACTATTCTGCCAATAATTGTTCTTTTAACTTCAATAATTCCTATTGGTGCTTACTTGGCTTTTGGTCGTGAACCTAAAATCGAGTATTCTGGAATATATGAAAGAGAACCTCCTACAAATGATAGTCCTCTTTTTGTAAATAGTATGTATGGTAAGGGTTTAAGTGGAACAGTTGGGAAACCAAACATGGATGGCTTCCAAGCAACGATTATGATGCTAATTAATAAAAAAGTATTTTCACTTTCAACTGAAAATAGTGCAAATGGAAATAAAGATTTAATTTTAAGGGAAAATAAGGATGTATCCTCAAAAATTGGACTTTCTTCACATGAATCAAGAGCAGTATTCATACTAAATACATTTAAAGATGCTAATGATAATATTGTATTAAATAGAATTTCAGATCATTTAAGTAATAGAGAAAATGCTAGAAAATTTGCAGGAATGTATGATAACTGGATAAAAAGCTTTGAAGAGGAATATTATACTCCATTTAAAAATAAATATTTCATATCTACAGGAAATACAATTATGAAGATCTATGGAGTAGTGGCAATTATCGCAGGTGTAGTTTTATTCCTTTTCGGAATTCCTCATGTATCTGAATCAATAGGTTTTTGGTTTATTTCAACAATATTGCTAATAATAATTGGAATTATATCCCTAGTAACTCCTTCTAAAGTAGGAGGAAGATGGACAGAATTTGGCAGAACTAATGATGCTAAATGGGAAAACTTTAAAAAATATTTAAAAGACTTTTCATTAATAAAAGAGTATCCACCTGAATCCATAGCCATTTGGAACAAGTACTTAGTTTATGCCACTGCATTAGGAATAGCTGATCAAGTTAGAAAAAACATGGATATGATTGTACCATCAGTTGGTGAGTATAGAAGTGATGTTTACTTATACAATAGTTATGGTGGCTATGCTATGATGACCCATTCATTCAATCGAGGAATATCCAATGCTCGCTCTAGTGATAGTGATAATTCTGGATTTGGTGGTTCTGGAGGGGGCTCTGGTGGTGGTGGAGGAGGAGCTTTCTAACTCCTCTTTTTCTACTAATCATTAGCTATTGTAAGTGCTTAATATTGTTTTTTTTAATGTAAAAAATTTTTATTTAGTTTAAGTTTATTTAGTTTAAGTTTATTTGAATTAGTTTTATTTAAAACATGTTTTTTTTGGCCAAATTTCTTTTTTAAAAGTATGTTTTAAAAAAAGTTTATCAAGGTGATTTAATGGGTCTTTTTAGCAAAAAAGAAAAAACTTCTGAAGAAAAGTTAGCAGATGAGTTAGTTGGTTTAGGTTGGGGGTATAGTGTGAATCTCAACAGCCTTAAAAATGAATTATCTACTGACAAAAGAATAAAATTGCAAGATACTGTTAAGGAAGTATTGAAAAATGGAGGTTCGGTTGAAGACATTCAAAAAGCTTATGATGACACTTTAGCTGAGATTAGAATGGGAGATGTTCATAGAGATTTAGCAAATTACACTGAAAAAGAATTGGTAGATGAATTAGTTGGGGCTGATTGGAGTTTTTCTACTAATATTTATGAGTTAAAAATACCTAATAGTGAAAAGAAGGGTTTGCAAAAAGCTGTTAAGGAAGTATGGAAAAATGGGGGCTCAGTAGAGGATATTCAAAAGGCTTATGATGAGATTGTATACAATAAAATTGGATTACTACATACTCCTAAAGGATTAGTAAAATACAATGTCATTTATTCGAGAAATATTAAATTTTTAAATGCTATAGAATACTCTTACAATTGGACAAGTACAGATGGTAGAAATTATGAACATATAGTTAAAACTACTCTTTTTAAAATTCTATCTTTTGAAGATATTTTAGAATATTTTAAATCCCAAAATGATAAATATGATATTAATAATATTACTTTAGCTGATGATTCTGCATTATTAATTAGTAGAAAAGAATGGCTTGTCAATACTCCTTATTTTGTTTTATTAAAGAAATATGAAATGCCATTTGTTGTTTATGATAATGGTCAAGTAAATTTTGATAATTGGGAAGAATACTTTGTTAATTTAATTAACTAATTTAATATAATTAATTTAATATAACTAATTTAATATAAATAATTTAATTAACTAAATCAAATTATACAATTTTATATGAACTTGGGTAAAATTTAAAATAAAACTCAAATTATTGTTTTTAAGTAAAAAATTAAGTTTAATGGAGAGATAAAATGGGTCTTTTTTCAAGAAGTCCAGAAAAAAAATTGGAAGATGAATTATGGCATGAAATGATGAACAATCTTTATTTTGATAGAAAAGGTTTTATTTCAATTATTAAAGACATTAGAAAAAATGGAGGAACTTGTGAGGAAATGCAAAAAGCTTATGATGAAAATCTACCTATTTTTAAAAATAAAAACATTGAATTTGCATTACTTAGTTCAGAAAATACTTTTAATGTAGAAGTGGTAGTCGACAACCTTTTCTTCCATGTTCCATATAAAACACCAGTTCAAATGTCTATGTGGGAATATGGAGTTGCTGATGCACCACAACATACTTCTGATTCAAAATATGAGCTTATTGATATGTTTGATGACGAAGAAGCAGTATTCCATAAATATGTTCATTATTGGACAGATATTAGTGAAGATAGAAATACAACAGATTCTGTAGCAACTTTTAATGGAAATAAAAGAAAGTATAAAAAGGAACACATGATTTCAATAAAAGTATATAAAAATAAAAACCTTGAACAGGTTTTATCTGACTTCAAATCAAGCTCTAAAAAATTAAAAATAAATGATAGTGATTTTATTGGCTATTATTTTGGGAGGGTGATAGAGAAAAAAGGAATGGTTTCATATTCTCCTCATTCTTTCATATTTGAAAAAGATGGAAAAACTGTTGTTGTTTCTGTTGAAGGACCAAATGAAGATGGTTATAATTTTTATAATATTATTAAAAGAGTAATTTGCTAAATTTAAATGAATTGCCTGTCAATTAGGGGATATAATGAAAGTGTGTTCAAATTGTAAATATGAAAATCAAGATAATGATAAATTTTGTCAAATGTGTGGAACTTCTTTGTATGCAGATGGTAGTGACAACTCTTATCAAGATGAAGAAGTTAAAGAAAACAAATCAAATATTGACTCAAATACTGTTGAACAAAGTTTCAACTCTGTTGAAGTAAATAATAATTCCATTTCAAATGATGTTAATTCTATCTCTTCTGATTTAGGTTCTAATGGTGTTCCAAGTGATTTAAAATCTAACCCTGTTGAAGTGAATTCTAATTCTGTTGGTCAGGGGTTTAATGGTGTTTCAAGTGATTTAAAGTCTAATTCTGTTGAAGTGAATTCTAATTCTCTTGGTCAGGATTATAATTCTGCTACAAAAGGGAATTATTCTCATAAAAACTCAAATATAGGTCTGAAAATAATAATTGGTGTTGTATTATTTGTTGTAGGGTTTTTTGCATGGTCTTTTCTTCATTTATTCTTAGTATCCATTGTAGGTTTAGTAATTTCTATGGTAAGTATTCCAATTGTAATTTTAGTTTATATTCTCATTATGAAATTAATATTTACTTATCTTGATTCCAGTTAATAGTAATAACAATATGACAATAATATAACAATAGCACTAATAAAATAATTGTTTTTATTTTTTTATTTAATGCTATAAATGTTTTTTTTTGGTTTAAATACGAAAATATAGCTTGTTTTCTATTTTATTCTATTTTAGTTGTTTTTGAATTAATTAAAAAAATTAAAAGTGAAAACAGATATTATATATTTCTCATAATAATTTTTTTAAAGGAAAAAATAATAAAATATAATAGCTCAAATTAGTAAAATTAAATGCCTCAAATTAGTAAATTTAAGTATATAGAACTTTTTTTTTTTTTTTTTTTTTTAAATGTTTTTAATTAAAAAAAAGGTTTTATTAATAAAAA
>NZ_LWMV01000009.1 GCF_001639295.1 Methanobrevibacter curvatus
AATTAATTGTTGTTTAAATAAAGAGAAAATATAAGAATAAGAAATAAAATTTTTTTTTAAAAAAATTTAAAAAATTAAGCAATAAAATAAAAAAAATAAAAAATATACAAAAGAATTATAAGAAATAAAGAATTTTAAAAGAAAATTTTTTCCATGTAAAAAACTTAGCTGAAGCATAAAAAAACAGCAAAAAAGTAATAAAAAAATAAAGACTCAAAATAAGTAAAAAGGAAAATAAGCATAAGAAAAGAAATAGAAAATTAGTAAAAAATAAATTTGAAATCAACTAAGTTTTTGACACTCCCCATAAAATTTTCGTAAAAATAAAAAATATACAAGAAGCATATTTAAAAAAAAAAGAATAAATATTAAAACAGGAAAAAATATAAAAATTTAATTAAAAAAAAAAGATAAAAAAATATAAAAAAAGATAAAAAAGAAAAGATAAAAAAGATTAATCTATCCTCTTGGTTCTTTAGCTTTGTATCTTAAACCTTTATATCCACATTTTCTACATGTAGTTGCAGAAGCGGGATTACGGGCATTACATTTTAAACAAATCTTAACTTTAAAAATTCTATTTTCAGCTACTTCAAATCTTGCCATTCTAATCCTCCTATAAAAATAAATTAAAAATAATTTTTATTATAATTGAATTAATCTTATAAAATAAGATATAATAAATTAATGATATTAACCTAATCTTATATAAATTAATATTATATAAATAATATTATATGAATTAATATATAAAAAACAATTTATAAAGCCAATTTTATTAAAAATAAACTTATTAAAAATAAGTGAATAAAAAATAAACATGAGCAAAAAGAGATTTATAAATCCATATTATAAAATAATTTATTTCTAATATTATATAAATATATGCTTTTATTGCTTATTTTTTAATATTGAAAAATAACCTCCAATAAAAACTATTTATGATTATTTTGATTTAAAAAGTCATTTTGTATTTTAACAACTTCTCCACTAGTATATACTTCACTATAAGCTTCTAATAGCTCGTAGTTTAATTCAACAAATGTATGACCCCATTTGAAAGTAGACATTAAATCAATAGATTCATCTTTAAATCCTGTAATGTATAAAGTAGCAGCTATTGCCTCAACAGTGGATAAAGTAGATGGTTTTCCATAATTAACAGGACTGGCAGCAATTAAAAAAGGTAAAGACCTATGATACTTAGATAAATTAAAAAATTTAGATGAATTAGAAACTTTATTCCAAGAACAGTCTAATCCAACAATTCCTCTTTTAATAACTGCTTCTCTATCTTCCATTGAAACTGCCTTAGAAGAAAATGGGTTTAATACTATGGCTCCTTTAGGAATTTGGTTCAGATTATAAAAAAGTTTTGCTCTTTTAGTTTTTTCCAATTTAAAAGCAGTACATTTTTTTTTATCACATTCATTTGCATGAAAAATACTTATTTTCATAATAATCTTATTTAAATCGTTGCAATTAAAATTTAATAATAAAATCTAATAATAAAGTCTAATAATAAAATTTAATATAGTTCAATAATTAAAAAAAAATATAAAAAAATTAAAAAAATATAGAAATGAAAAAATTGAAAATAAAATATAAAATATAAAAAATAAAAATGCAATACAAAAAACTACTCATCAACAAATAGCTTTTTTCTATCTTCATTAAGGGAATTAATATATTTTTCTGCTTTTTCTGGAGAAATAGCCATTCTATTTCCTATTTCATCTTCAATTACTACTCCAGAGCTTCTAATTAAATTGTATCGTTTTTTTCTAACATCTTTATCTGGATGACATATCAATTGACATGTTGAGCAAGAATACTCCATTTGATAACCTGGAGCAAGAGGATGATAAAAAACTCCTGCATTTCTTTTTCTTTTTAAATAAGCAGGAACATGTTGTTTAATTGATTCTACAAGTTCTTCATCATTATCTAAAACATCAAATCTTCCAGAAGACCATGTTGACCATTTTTTAGAAGGATTAAGACCAGTATAACCTGCACAAACCAATACACACCTTTTTTTATTCTTATATTCTCTTGTTTTATACTTTAAATTATTTAAAGAAATTTCAACTTCATTTTTATTTAAGTATTTAGGAATACATGCTCCAACACATAGATTGCATTTGTCACAGTAGTTGTCTTTTGGATTTAATGGCTTTGTTGGAATTAACTCTGCACTGGTTACAACTGTAGATAAAACAATGGCTGCCCCATCTTTTTTTGTTATCAATAAACCATTGTGCCCTAAAAATCCAATACCAGAGATTAAACCTAAAAATATATGAGAAAGTGGAGGTTTTCTATCATCTAAGCCATTTTCACTATCAAATCTATAGACATAGTTAGGATTTAAGGCAACTGCATCATAACCTAGTTGACGAATTAGACCCTCAAGTTCCAGTCCAATTCCACCAGCAAAAGTTGTGGTTCTAATCTTATTTAAATTCATTTTTTGATTAACTTTTCCTAAATATTCATCTATTAAATCTTGATTCAAGCTAACTGCAAATATAATAGCTGATTTAGCTGTTTTAAGTGGATAAGTTAAATCTATTGTATCTGGACCATTTAAAATCATTTCATTAGATACAATACCCACTTCTGATGCTCCTAAATCAATAACCATTTTTTTAATAAGATTTGTAAGTTCCTCATCCATATTAATCCCTCTATTATTAATTCCTCAATTATCAATTAAGAATTATTAAAAAAGTAATAACAAAAATCTTTTAAAAAATAAAAATATTATAAAACTAAAATATTATAAAATGAAAGTATTATAAAAATAAATATTATAAAAATATTATAAAAATATTATAAAAATCCTCTTTCTCTATTTAATATTTGTTCAATAGCTATTTCTGGATTAATTTCATTTTCTAAATTATAGTAAGCCCCTTTAGTAACAAATGCAAGCTCCATATTAAAATTACGTCCATGTGTAGAACGCTTATCAAAATCTATAATAATATTGTGAATTTGAGCATTAGACAACTCTTCTCCAATACTTAAAGTGTCGTGTAAAGGGCTTCCTCCTAATCCAACATTTGGTCTACCATCTGAAAGTAAAATTAGCATAGGAACATATTCCTTAAGCTGAATATCTTTTTTCAATACTTCCATTCCTCTTTTTAAACCAATGGCTATTGGTGTAGTGCCACCAACTGTTATGGTATCTAATTTAGATAAAAATGAACTAGGATGTTTAGTATTTGGAATGATGATTTCGGCATCCTTACCTTTAAAACCAACTACCGATAACTTATCTTTATGTTTAATGGTGTTTTTAACTATTAAATCTAAAATAGACTTTATTCTATTAATTTTTTTTTCTGATACCATTGATCCACTCATATCAATAACAAGAGCTATTGATCCTCGAGCTTTATGCTTTCTAACCTTTTCTCTTAAATCTTCTTTGCTAACAGTGATTTTTGCTTTTTTACCATTTGATAAATTGGATTTAATTAAATTATTAGGAGAATTATTAAAAGAATTATTAAAAGAATTAGAATTAACAGCAGCTGCTCTTAAAGTTGCATCAATGGCTATATCATTGGAAATTTTTTGGGTTTGCTTACTTTTAATATATTTTCCTTTTTCATTTTTAGAATCTACATGGGTACCATACAATCTTTTATTTTGTCTACCTTCCATCACCAATATTTTTTTATATCAAGCCCCATATCATCAGATTCAAATTCTCCAAATGATTTCATAGCATTATTAGCTATTTGATTAAAAGTTAAGTCATTTTTATCATTATTTTTATCTTGAAAATCGCTTTGATTGTAATCCATATCATCTATATTACTGTCATCTGGTTTTTTATCCCTGTTTAAATTTAAATCCATATTTACATTAAATTGATTGTTGTTTTTGCCCTTAGAAAATGAATCATTTTTTAATTCCATTTCTCCAGCTTCATCATTAGAATTTTCATCTTCATTATCATATTCACCATCAAAATTAGGGTTTTTGGATTCATCCCCAAAGCCATTAGAGTTTTCATTGTTGCCATTCTCATTATCCTTTTGATGGTTTTCATCATTATTGTCTTTATTGTTTGAATTTTGGTTTTGACTTTCTTGGTTTCTTTGTTTTTTTTCAATTTCTTCAAGTTTTTTTTGTTTTTCCTTTTCTTTTTCCATATCTTTTTTTGCCTGTTCCATATATCTTCGAATACTATTTTGAGAATTTTGAACTTGTGGCAATTCACCTAAAACTAAGTAAAAAGCTTCTTCTAAGTAACTTTCACTAATTTCTGATGAATCATTAAAAGCAGCTATTGATTTGGCACATTTTAAAATAGCTATATCACTTCTATGACCTTCAGTTGAAACATATAATGTTACACGAGCTATTATCTCCAAAATATAATCTGTCACTTTAATTTTGTCTAAAATTTCTCTTCCATGAATTATTTTATTTTGAAGTTTTAAATCTTCATTTTTAAATTTTTCCCTAAATTTTTCAGGGTTTGTTTCAAATTTTTCACGACGTTTGATAATTAAAATCTTTTTACCAATATCATTGATGCCAGAAACAGAAATTGTAAGCCCAATTCTGTCGGAAAGTTGTCCTCTAAGTTCTCCTTCTTCAGGATTCATAGTTCCAACTAAAATAAATTTAGATGGATGACTAAGAGATATTCCTTCACGTTCTATAACATTTACACCATAAGCCGCTGCATCTAATAAAATATCCACTAAATTATCATCAAGAAGATTAATTTCATCAATATACAATATGTTTCTATGTGCTTTAGCCAAAATACCTGGTTCTAATGATTTAACCCCATCATGTAATGCTTTTTCAATGTTTAATGAACCTAAAATCCTATCTTCAGTTGCTCCAAGAGGAAACTCAACAACTTTCATTGGTTTTTTAATTATTTTAAGCTCATCTAAGGACGAACAATGATCACACTCTTTATAGCTATTTAAATCACAATTAAAAGGACAATTTTCAACAACATCAATTTCTGGAAGCAAATCAGCTAAAGCTCTAACAGCAGTAGTTTTTCCAGTCCCTCTATCCCCTTTAATTAATATTCCACCAATTGAAGGATTAATTGCATTTAATATTAATGCTTTTTTAATTTTTTCCTGTCCAACAATTGCAGAAAATGGATAAGAACTATTTTTCATAAAAACCCCAAATCATTTTAAATTTACTTATAAATTTATTTAAATCCTCTTTTTCAATAATAAATTGCATTTTTATTATATGACTATTTTTATTATATATTTTTATTATATAATTATTCATAATAAATAATAAATAATATTTTATTCATAATAAACAATATTTAATTAATTTATAAAAACATGTAAAAAATAATATTAAAATAATATAAAAAAAAATAAAAAAATATAAAAATAACATATAAAATATCATATATGTGAATTTAATTATTTTTTACGTTTTAAATTTGCAATTTCTATTTCTAACTCACTTTGTCTTAATATAAGCTCTCTAATGGTTTCATTAATAGGATCAGGTAAGTCTTGATGTTCTTGGTCAATTGCACAATGTCTATTTTCACTAACATTTTTACCTGGAACTCCTACAACAGTATCCCCTGGAGGCACATCTTTTAAAACAACAGCTCCCCCACCTACTTTAGACCCATCTCCTATCTTAACAGCTCCAAAAATTTTAGCTCCAGCACCAATTACTACACCATTGCCAACAGTAGGATGTCTTTTTTCTTTGTACAAACTTGTTCCACCTAAAACTACTCCTTGATAAATTAAAACATCATCTCCAACAGATGTTGTTTCACCAATAACAACACCCATCCCATGATCAATGAAGACTCTCCTACCAATTTGAGCTGCAGGATGAATTTCAATCCCAGTAAAAAACCTATTAATATGAGATATTAACCTTGCTATAAAATAGCTCTTCCATTTCCAAAATTTATGGGCTATTAAATGTACCCAAATAGCATGTATACCTGGGTAACAAAAGAAAATCTCTACTTTACTTCTAGCAGCAGGGTCTCTTAATCTGACCATTGTTATATCTTCTTTTATTCTATCAAACATAAAAATCAATTAGAGGGGTTAAATTAAGTAAACTATAATCATGAAAAAAATAAATAATTGTTATCCATATTCCAAATGTATGAATAAACATAAAAATTAGTTTAAAACAAAAGTTCTATAAATAAGATATATAAATTTTATTATTAAAATCCTAAGTTATTCTATTTATTAAAATCCTAAGTTATTCTATCAAATTTATGTAATTTATTATATTAAAATGTTTCTTTTTATTTAAAAAAATACTATTAATTTATAAGCTACTGTTAACTAATAAAAATCTATTAACTAATAAAAAATAAAAGAAAGAATAAATAAATAAAAAAATTATAAACTAAATAGAAAAACTGTAGCTATGTGGACAAAAAGACTCTTCTTTACGAGATAGGCACTGCTGACAGTTTTCTGGAATATCACTATTAGATTTATGTAACATACACAGAATATCTTCAGTTCTTGTTTTTCTACAGATCTCGCAAATTTCAGCTATTATATCCATTTGACCAGCTAAACCTTCTTTTAACTTGTAAGCCAATTCTTCAAGCATCTTATTAATCTCATCAGTGAATTTAACTTCACGTCCACCTCTTTTATCTGAAAGATACTGAGAAACAGCAGGTTGAGTAATATCAAGAATATTTGAAATCTCTTTTTGCTTCATTCCTAATTTAAATAATTCTTTTGCTAAAATTGCTCTACAACTAGGTATAACATACCATACTACTATTTCACAAGGTTGTTTCATAAAAATCACACAAATAGTTATAATGTAAAAAAAAAAAAAAAAAAAAAAAAAAAAAAAAATTTAAAAAAAAAAAATAA
>NZ_LWMV01000010.1 GCF_001639295.1 Methanobrevibacter curvatus
ATATAGATTTAAATCATATTTTTATATATTGATTTTATGTATCTGTAATAAATTTATAATCTAATTTAATAAATTCATTTATATTTTAGTTTAATATAATTTAATTCAGTTTAATTTAATATAATTCAATTTAATATAATTTAATTCAGTTTAATTCAATATAATAAGTTAACATGATTTAATTAATAATATTACTTTTTAAGGTGTTAATATGAAAACAATAGCTATTGGTGCTGACATATCTTCAAATGATGTATCCACATCTAAATCTTTAATAAAAAATGTT
This sequence comes from Methanobrevibacter curvatus, assembly GCF_001639295.1. GTDB lineage: Archaea > Methanobacteriota > Methanobacteria > Methanobacteriales > Methanobacteriaceae > Methanoflexus > Methanoflexus curvatus. The sequence goes on from NZ_LWMV01000010.1 coordinate 287, forward strand.
GAAAATGATTTATATAAATTAAAAGAACTTGGAGCAATAGCTTCAGGTTTAACCAATGTCACTGGTGACGATATTGTTGTTTCTGCATTTGTAAAAGATGAAGATCTTAAAAAAATTAATGCTGGAATTGTTGAAATTTTGACTGATAATGCTGAAAATTTAGGGGATTTAGAAGGAATTGCTTCAAATCCTAAAGATGCTGGTGAAGGGATATCATATGCTGAAGCTAAAATTCGTCAAAATAGATATCCTGATGCAATAATTCTTGGTTTTGACACATATGGTGGAGAGGATTTTGTTGGAGATGTTGCAAATTCCACTATTAAAGCAGCTATAGGAATGGATGGCTTAACTGATACTTCAAGTTTATTAGAAAATAAAAGTAAAAAAATCCCTGGTGTAGGTTATGTTTCAAGTGAAACAGATGATCCTGTTGTAATTGCCACAGTTGAAGATATGGACTCTGTTGGAGTGATATCTAGTGCTATGATTGGTGCTGCTTTAGGAAATAAAAATGTTTATTTGGTTAAAAAAGGAACCCCAGCTTATGTGATTCCAGGAAGTGTAATACTTTCAGCTACAGCTTTTATGAATGGAAATATAATTGATTTGGCCATTCCTTTTGAAGAGAGAACTAGAATTTTAGGAGGATATTAATTTTCAATTCAATTTAACTTGATTTAACTTGATTTAACTTAATTTAGCTTAATTTATTTTAATATTTATTTTAATATTTTTTTTTATTTCAATTAATAAATTTTTAATAGATTTAATTAATGTTGTTGTTTAGAATATGTGTAGAATATACAAGATGATGGGTTAATAATATGATTTTATTAGACAAAAATACAAAAGCAATGGTTCAAGGCATAACTGGTAAACAAGGTTCATTTCATACAGAACAAATGTTAAATTATAATACCAATATTTTAGCTGGTGTTACTCCTGGTAAAGGCGGACAAGAAATATTTGGAGTTCCTGTTTTTGACACCATTGAAGAAGCATCAGATAGTACAGAAATTAATACTTCTATAATTTTTGTTCCTGCTCCTTTTGCTAAAGACGCTGCATTTGAATCTATTAACTATTTAGATTTTGTTATTATAATTACTGAACATATTCCTGTCCATGATTCAATGGAAATCATGGCATATGCAAAAGACCAAGGAGTCACAGTTATTGGTCCAAATACTCCAGGAATTATATCTCCAGGAATGGGTAAATTAGGAATTATGCCTACTCATATTTTTGAGGAAGGGAATGTTGGATTAATTTCTCGCAGTGGAACCTTAACCTATGAAGTAGCAAGTCAATTAACAAGAAGAGGGATTGGACAAAGTACTTGTGTTGGAATTGGGGGAGATCCTATAGTTGGAAGTGATTACTCTAAAATTTTACAGCTATTTGAAGATGATGATGAAACTGATGTTGTTGTTATGATTGGTGAAATTGGAGGGAGTGCAGAAGAAAAAGCAGCTCAATATATTGCTAAAAACATTTCAAAACCTGTTGTTTCTTATATTGCAGGTATAACTGCACCACCAGGTAAAAGAATGGGGCATGCTGGTGCTATTATTGAAGGAAATGCAGGAACCGCTGAAAGCAAAATGAATGCATTAGAAAAAGCAGGAGTCAATATTGCTCATAAACCTTCTGAAATTGCAGATTTTATTAAAGACATAATTTAATACCTTATTCTTATTCATTACTTATTATTATTCTTATTATTATTACTATTCTTATTATTATTGTTTTGAGGTTATTTAATGGTAAAAAAAGAGCTAGTTACTAAATTAATCAATAAAGAACTTAAATTATATCAAATAGATGAACTTGTATCTGCTAAAGATGCAACGGATATTAGAAGAAAATTTATTGAGGAACTTACAGAGTCTAATTTAGAAACTATTGGTGATTTTTCTATTGATATGGAAATAGCTTCAAAAAAGAACATTGAAAACTCAATTGGAACAATACAAATCCCAATTGGAGTTGCTGGTCCTTTAAAAATCAATGGTAATTATGCTAAAGGAGAATTTTTTGTTCCTCTTGCAACTAGTGAGGGTGCACTTGTGGCGTCAATTAATAGGGGAGCATCAGTTATTACTTCATCTGGTGGAGTAAATGCAGAAATAATTTCAGATAAAATGACTCGTGCACCTGTTTTAAAGGTTGAATCTGCTAAAAAAGCCATTGAGGTTAAACAATGGCTTGAAGATAATTTTTCTAAATTAAAAGAGATAGCAGAGTCTACCACTAGTCATGGAAAGTTAATTAAAATTGATCCAGTTTTAATTGTTGGTAATTTGATTTATCCTCGCTTTGTTTACTCTACTGGAGATAGTATGGGTATGAATATGGTTACAATAGCTACAGATAAAGTTTTAGACAAATTATCCCAAAAATTAAATGTTCATATTGTGGCTCTAAGTGGAAATGTTTGTGTTGATAAAAAACCAGCCCATTTAAATTTTGTTGAAGGTAGAGGAAAGTCTGTTGTGGCAGATATTTTAATTAAAAAAGAAATTATTGAAAAAAAATTGAAAACTACAGCAAAAGCTATTGAGGAAGTTAATACATATAAAAATCTTATTGGTTCTGCTGTTGCTGGAAGTATGGGATTTAATGCTCAATATGCAAATATGATTGGAGCCATTTTTTTAGCTACAGGTCAGGATGAAGCGCATATTGTTGAAGGATCTTTAGGGATTACTACTGCACAAGAAATTAATGGTGACCTTTACTTTTCAGTTAACATGCCGGATTTACCAATAGCTACTGTTGGTGGAGGAACATCTCTTGAAACTGCCAAAGAATCATTGAGTATTTTGTCAATTAAAGGCAGTGGTGATGTAAGTAAATTTGCAGAAATCGTAATAGCTACAGTTTTAGCTGGTGAACTTTCTCTCTTAGCTGCTCTATCAGCAGGACATTTGGCAAGAGCACATAAAGAATTAGGTCGTGCTTAAATACCTTAGAATATTATTTTGATTTTATATTGGTATTTAATTTAAATTAATATTATTTTAAATTATTTTGATTTTGCATTAATATGATTCTAGATTAATATGCTTTTAAATAAATATAATTTTAATTTAAGATGCTTTGCAATGATTATTTTTTGTAAAAACAGATATTTAACTAATATGCTAAAGCATATGAATTATCAATAGATATCTTTATAAAAAATATATATTTAAAAATAATTATAATTTGTAAAAAACTTTTATTTAAATTAGTTTTCTTTATTTTTGAGAAAACTTATTTGATCAAACTTTTTTTAAAAGTTTGTTTTAAATGTTCTTCCAATTAGCAAATAAGACATATTAATTAGTTAAATTTAAATTAAAATATTTTAAAAAATAATAAAAATTAAATATCTAAAAATAATTATTTTTAGTAAATAGCTATTAATATTAATTAAAACAGAATTTTATTAAATATTTATATTTATTTTCATAATAAAATTCATTATAACTTTATAAATTTAATTTTAACTTAACTAATCAAATTTAAAAAATTAGATTTTCAATTGCTACACAGCCTAAAATAGAAATAAAAAAATTAAAAATAATTATAATTATATGCTAATTAATTTTAATAATCTAATTAAACAATTTAAAAAAAAAAATTAGTCAGACAACTTTAAAATAGCTTCTGCTAAGTCACCGTTAGTTTCTTTAAGAACATTTTCAGCTTCTTCAAGAGAAACATTAGCTTGACTAGCTATTAATTCAATATCTTCAGCAAGAATATCTATTTCCACATTAATTCCTTTTTCAACAGCTGTTCCTGTAATTTGGTAAGTTTCTTGACCCATTACATTCATTACATTAACATCTGCATCAGGAATAACTAATTCTTTGTCTTCAAAGCGAATAATTACTTCTTTAACTCCTTGAAGGTCTTCCATTTTCATGCCCATTTTTTTCATTTGTCTTTCCATTTGCTTTAATTGCTTTGGATTCATACCTGGTATCATAAGCTCACCAATTATTTATTTTAAGAGTAATATTTTTAAAAGTTAGATAAATATTTTTAAAAATTACATAATATATTTATGCTAACAACTTTCATTTAAATATACAAAAAAGTAAAAAAAATAATATATTATACTAAAATCTAATTAATTAAATTGCATAGTAAATTAAAAAATTGTTTTTAGTATTAATATATATTGTATTAAACTTAAAGTTTTCGTTTATATCTCTTCTTTAAAACCTTTTCTTGTTTTGATTGCTTGACCTACTTTAAAGTCCATCATTTCACTGTAGCATAAAAGGGCTTTTCCATAGGCTAAAAGTTGATCATTTTCATTTACAATTAAAACTTCGTCGTTTGAACGAATATTTTCATCACAATCAACAATAAACTTGGAAAAGACACTTTTTCCTTCCCTTGCAAATGGTTCTGAATCAGAATTAACAATTACTCTTAAACATGGAGATTTAAAACTAGTATGTAATCTTTTTGCACCTTCTTTAGATAAAATAAAAAAGGAATCTGAAGCTCTCATATTAGCAATCAATTCACCATCACAGTAAATATGCCTAATTTTTCCTGTTTTTTTACTTTTTTCTATTTTTATTTTACCATTAAAAAGAGCTTCACCTGCACCAAATCCAAACTGATAATCTGCAATAGCTATTATCTTATTAACATCATTTTTTTCATATTTAATTAAATTTGAGTCGGGATAAATCCTGTAAAGATTTAAATTGTATTCTTTTGCCAATTTATTGTGAATTAAAATCTGTTTATACTGCGGAATAAACTCAGATAAAATTTTCTCAATTTCATTAACAGCAGCCAAATCTTTAGTTTTTGGATATTCATTTTGAGACAATGGATAAATTTCATCTAAATCTAAAGGAATTAAGCAAAATGGAATATCAACTACCATAAAATCAGTATTTTTTAAATTAATCTTATTTTCTTCCCCATAGATGTAAAAATCCCCTAGATTATTTGGAACATTTTTTGAATAGGGTTTTTTAAATGATGGCAGTAAAACCAAATTTTTCTTCTTTTTAAAAGTTCTTAGTTTATTTAAGTGTCTTTTAATTTCTGGGCGATTAATAGATTCAGAACCTGTGTAAAAAAATGCAGATTTTTTACTTCTGGGATCATATAATTCTATCTCATCATTGTAATGGCTAAATCGTCGATAGGCATTTAAAAGGTTAGGATGAACTCTACAACGTTCTTCAACAAGTTCTAAAAAACTTCCTTCATAAATAGCTTGCCTTATTAATTTTATTTCAGCCAAACTTACATATAAGTTGTGTTTAGCTATTAATTGCGATCTTTCTGATTTTTCCATTGATTTTAAATCATCAATAGTATAATTTGAACATATTTCACAAGAACATGGCATTTCCAATAAATTTTCAAGTTTATATGTTCCTCGAGGAGATAAGAATCTATCATCCTCAGCATAAAGAACATAAGCTGCTGAATCAAACAAATCACATCCCATTGCAACAGCCAATGCAAACAACATTGGATGACCTGCTCCCATTAAATGTCTTGGCTTTGAATCAGGTAAGTGAGAAACAGAACTCATTACAATGTCAACAATTTGATCATAATGATACATCTCCATTAAAGGAACCACAGCACCAATAGGATACAAATCACTGCCCAAATAAGCCAGTTCACTTGCACAGTAGGACCTTAAATCAGGAAAAGTAGATCCTTGAACAACAGAGTTAAGAAGTAATTCAAAACCATTATCATCTCTAAATTTTTTGGCTTCTTTTGCTCTTTCAAGAGTTATTTTTAAATCTTCTTCTGCTTTTTCTTTAGATACATATGGAGCAGTGGGAATATCTAATGATGTCCCAATGTCAGACTTAATTAACTCTTGAAATTCAATTACTTCTTTATTTCCTATTTCAACATCACCATAGACAGAAAGTTGAAATGAACCTGAATCAGTCATTACAGGACCAGGAAAGTTAATTAAATTGTGTACTCCTTCTTCAATGGCTTTTTTCTTAATATCTTCATCTTTGTATATTAAATATGCATTTGTTATAACTATCTCTGCGCCTAATTCCTTAACATCGATTGTTTGTTTTCTAGGGTGAATTACAGGCATTAAAGCAGGAGTTGTAATAGTACCATGTTTTGTTTCTAATTTTCCTACTCTACCCATTCCATCTTTAAATTTAATTTGAAACATTGTAAAAACTCCAAAATATAAAAAAAATATAAAAAAATATAAAAAATTTAAAAAATATAAAAAAATATAGAAAAATATAGAAAAATATAAGAAAATTTAAGAGTTTAAAAAGAAAAAATCTTAAAAAATCTAATTATATAAACAAAATAATCTATAAAAAAAATTATTATTTAAATAAATAAAAACCATTATAAACCTATTACATCAAATAATTTTAAATAAAAAAAGAATAAAAAAATCATTATCTCTAAAAAGACAATATTTTAATTTATTCTATAATTTTAAAAAAAAATTATTATTATCCATTATTTTTTTAAATACTATTATAT
>NZ_LWMV01000011.1 GCF_001639295.1 Methanobrevibacter curvatus
GTTAAGTTGAATTAAAAACAGTTTAAAAAATAATAAAATTAAGTGTTTAAAAATAACTATTTTTAGTAAATAGCTATTAATACTAGTTAAAATAGAATTTTATTAAATATTTATATTTATTTTTATAATATTATTTATTATAATTCTATAGATATAATTTTAAGTCAACTAACAAAATTTAGAAACTTAGATTTTTGAATTGTTGCACAACCTTTTAATAAATTTATTTTATTGAGTTTATTAATTTATTATATAAATGGATAAATGAGGAATTTAAATGGAAATTTCATTTTTTAGTTTACAATTTTGGTTAGTTTTAGCTGTGGTATGTGTTTTATTTGAATTGATTACATTAACATTCTTTTTACTTTCAATAGCTATTGGTTCAGCTGTAGCTGCTTTAGTAAACTATTTAGGTTTTGACCCTTATACTCAAATATTAGTTTTTGCCATAGTTACAGTTGTATGTATAATTTTATCAAGATCATTTGCTAAAAAACTGTCTAAAAGTGCTCCAAATAAAAAAGCTAATTCAGACAGGTTGATTGGTCTTGAAGCTATTGTTAGTGAAGCTATTGAGGAAGATAAAATGGGTACTGTTGATTTAGTAGGAGATAAATGGAAAGCAATAGCTGATGAAGATATTGCTATTGGGGAAAAAGTCATTGTTAAAGACATTCAAGGTGTAAAGTTAATTGTTGAAAGAAATGTTTAAAATTTATTTTTCATAAAATAATATAAACTATTTTTTTTAATTTTTATATTTTTTAATTAATTTTTATATTTTTTAATTAGTTTTTATCTTTTTTAATTAGTTTTTTATCTTTTTTATTAATATATTTTTGATCAAACTTTTTTTTAAAAAGTTTGTGGGAGTGAAATTATGGATTTTTTTGTGCTTTTAATAATATTTATTATTATTGTAGTTATTGCTGCTAAAGCTGTAAAAATATTAAGGCCTTATGAAAAGGCTGTTGTTGAGAGATTAGGAAAGTATCAGCGAACTGTTGAAAGTGGTTTAACTGTTGTAATTCCATTTATTGAACATCTTAGGAGAGTTGACCTTCGTGAGCAAGTTGTGGATGTTCCTCCACAAGAGGTTATTACAAAAGATAACACTGTTGTAATTGTTGATTGTGTAATCTTTTACGAAGTTGTAGATCCTTTTAATGCAGTTTACAATGTTGTTAATTTTTATCAAGCTATTACAAAGCTTGCTCAAACAAACTTAAGGAATATTGTAGGGGACTTAGAGCTTGATGAGACTTTAACGTCAAGAGAAATGATTAACACTCATTTAAGAGAAGTTCTTGATGAAGCCACTGATAAATGGGGAACCCGTGTTGTTAGGGTTGAAATTCAAAGAATTGAGCCTCCAAAGGATATTGTAGATGCAATGAGTAAACAAATGAAAGCTGAAAGGATGAAAAGGGCATCTATATTAGAAGCAGAAGGTTACAAACAGTCTGAAATTAAAAGAGCTGAAGGTGACAAACAGGCAGCTATTCTTGAATCAGAAGGTCAAGCTGAAGCTATTAAAAAAGTAGCAGAGGCTAATAAATACCAAGAAATAGCTATTGCAGAAGGAGAAGCCCAAGCAAATTTAACAGTGTACAATTCAATTCATCAAGGTAATCCTACTAATGAGTTAATAGCTATTAAATATTTAGAATCTCTTGAAAAAATAGCTGATGGTAATTCAACAAAGATTTTCCTTCCAGCTGAAATGTCTAATATTTTAGGCTCAGTTGGAGCTATTGCAGAACTATTTAATGATAAGGATGCCAATAAAAAATCAAAACCTAAAGAAGCTAATAATGTAAAAATTCCTGTAGTTCCAACACCTAAATTAGATTCTGAGGAATAAAATCAAATATTTTAAAGCTTTGATAAATATTTTTAGAAAATTTTTTTTAGAAAATCTGGGGTTTATATATGGGTGAATTAATAAAATTAGTTAACATTGGAAAAGTTTTAGAAAAGCAATTAAATGAAATAGGTATTGAAACATTGGGGGATCTAGAAGAAATTGGTTCAAAAGAAGCTTGGAGTTCTATAAAAAAAATAGACGAAAGTGCTTGTTATAATAGGCTTTGTGGTTTAGAAGGAGCTTTACAAGGTATCAGATGGTTTAACTTATCTAAAGAGGATAAAAAAAATTTAAAGGATTTTTATTTATTAAATAAATAAACAAAAATCATCTTTATGATATTACTTAATTTTAATGAGAATAGATTTGTTTTTGAATAAATAGAGAAAAAATCATCTTATGATCTTGGGATTTTATGGGGTTTTGTAAAAATTTCTGATGGTAAGATCCCAGTAAATTTACACTCTCAAGATCATTAGATAAATCAAATCATTTTACACAAATTTTCATTAAAATAATATTGGATAAAATAGCAAAGACTTTAACAGCCTCAGTGAATACATGAGAGACAATCCTATAATTTGTACATCTAAGAAAGCAGAACAAGAATACAGCAAAACCAAAATCAAAAAAATACAAAAAAATAGAAGAAGCGCTAGAATATTAGCAATAAGATGACAAAACAATTAATATAAGAAAAAAATCCACAGTTTTTTATAACATCATTTCTTCGAAATATTTATATGTTGTAAAATTGAAATCTAAAAAATGTAAAGTAAAATATCTAAAAAATGTAAAGTAAAATATCTAAAAAGTGTAAAGTAAAATGTCTAAAAAGTGTAAAGTAAAATGTCTAAAAAGTGTAAAGTAAAATGTCTAAAAAGTGTAAAATGGGAAGTATGTTGTACATAAAAAGAATATCGGACAAAGAGCTTAAAAGAAAATTAGATTCTTCTGGGGCAGTGCTTATACGAGGTCCTAAAGCATGTGGTAAAACAGAATCAGCGAAACAATTATCAAATAGTATTTTAAATGTTGATCAAGATGAACAAGTGTCTTTATTAATGGAAAATGCACCATATCGTCTGTTATATGGTAAAACTCCTAGATTAATTGATGAATGGCAAGAACAGCCAAAACTTTGGAATTATATACGCCATGAAGTAGATAATCGAGTTCGTCCAGCACAATTTATCTTGACTGGTTCGGCGAATCCTGAAGAAAGTATAAAGATGCACTCTGGAGCAGGACGATTTACTACACTTGATATGAGAACAATGTCATGGCAGGAATTAGGTTTTTCATCTGGAAAAATCAGTATGAAAAGCTTGTTCAAGGGTTCTAAAAGCAATATTGATGTTCTAGACAAAGCAGTAAATTTGGAATTTATTATTGAAAAAATAATCATTGGTGGATTTCCTGGATTATTGGGCAAAAAGCTAAGTCAAGCTAGCTACTTGAATCGAGGATACATTGATTTGCTAAGTGAAGTAGACATGGGTAGAATCTCTAATGTAAAGCGTGATCCTGTAAAAATACAAAATTTGTTATGTTCTATTGCTCGAAATACTGCAACTATAGTAAATATTAAAACTTTAGAGTCAGACATTCGAAAAAAAGAAAATAATTCTCTTTCACGTCCTAGTATTTATGAATATATTGATGCATTGAAACGTTTGATGATTATTGAAGAACAACCAGCATGGAATACACATATTCGGTCCTCGGCATCATTACGTAAAAGGTCAAAATACCATTTCACAGACGTTTCCCTCTCAGTTGCAGCTATTGGTGCTGATTTTGACTCTTTACTAAATGACCTTAATTTTGTAGGATTTTTATTTGAATCATTGGTAACGCATGATCTTAGAGTTTATGCACAGGCAAATGATGCAAAGGTTTATTATTATCAAGACTCTTATGGTTTAGAGGTAGATGCCATTGTGCAAAAATATAATGGGGATTGGATTGCTTTTGAAATAAAGCTTGGCACTGGACAAATTGAAGAAGCAGCTAGAAATCTTCATAAATTTGCTTTAAACTTAGACAAAACAAAAGTTAAACCACCAAAATCACTAAATATAATTACAGGGACAGGAATAAGCTATACTCGTTCTGATGGGATTAATGTCATTTCTTTAGCTTCATTAGGTGTTTAATTTTCTTAAAAAAAGATTTATTTTAAATATATCAAAATTTTCAAATAGATGTTATTTATTATTTAATTAAAACATTATAACGAATATATGATAGCGAGATTATGATAAGAACCTATAAGGAATATTGTAAAAGTGGAAATGTGCTTCATAGTGCCAATACCACAAAAAAGGAGAAGAATAGGCTTTTAAAAGAAAGAATGAAATTTGTTAATAATAATAATAATAATAATAATAATCTATGTTTCGTAGGATGAAAAATGAAAAATGAAAAAAGAAGCAGTTTATGAGATATGATTAATCCAGATGGGTCTGTTTTTGTTTATAATTCTTATGAAAATGATAATAGCAAATAAGTGTCTTCCATGTTTATTTTAATATTTTTTATCTCGTGCTAATGCTTGTAATTGGCTACTGGATTTTTTTAATAAATAAAGCATGAAAAAAGAATGATTTAAAATATAAATGTCATTACTTTAATAAATTTTTTTCTTTTTTTAAAAAAAAAGCACAAATTTAATTTTTAAAATATAATTGGGGCTTGCACAGCCCATAAAATGAAATAATTTAATGTTTATTTTTTAATTTAAATCACTTAAAATAGTATTAAGTTGGTGTCATTGATAGATTACTATATTTTTTAATTACATTTATGCAATTCTTATACAATATAATACTAATACAACATATGTTATTTTTTATTTTTCCCCACCAAAGACTCCTTGAGCATAATATTTCCATACAACATCTATGCTTTTAAAACCCACTTCTTCAAGCCATTGCAATTGTTCATATAATTTTGATGGAATATCATTATCATCTGCTATTTTATCTATTTCTTCAATTTTTTCATTTCCATAATTTTTTCTAAGATTATTTACAAATGCATCATGATAAACTTTTTGCAAGTGATTTGTAGGAGCCTCTACTCTATCATTGTTGTAAAAGATTCCTCCTTTATTTAAAATATTATAAATTCGTTTATACAGTGTTTTTTTATCATTGTCATTAATATGATGAATAGCTAATGATGATAGCACAGCATCATAACCTTCTTCAAATTCAAAGTTTAAAAAATCACCAACGAAGAATTCTATTCCTTTGTAATTTTTAAGTTTTTCTTTAGCTATTTCAATCATTTTAGGGGATAAATCAAGACAAGTTACAGTTGAATTTGGAAATAATTCTTTTAAATTTTTTGTAACAACTCCAGTTCCACATCCAAGGTCTAAAATTTTAATTTCTTTATTTTCATCAAATGGAATTGTATTTATTAATGCCTCAATTGATGCTTGATAATGAGGGATTAATTTAACAAATTCTTCATCATACTCATCTGCTACTTCTTCAAATCTTTTTTTAACATTTCTCATTTTATCACTTGAGATTAATTTTAATTTAATATTTTTATAAATTCAATTATTTTCTATTTAATTGTTTTTCATTAAATTATTTTTTTATTTTTCATTTTCTTAGATTAAATAATAAATTATAAATACATTATTTAGAATAAGTTTATATATATTATATTAGTTATTATTCATTTAGTTATTATTCATTTAGTTATTATTCATTTAGTTATTATTCATTTAATATTTATTTAATTTTTATATATGTTATTTATTTTATTTAGTTTTTTATTTATTTTTTTTATCTATTAACATTAAATTAATATATAAATGTAGGGGAGTGGTTACATGGTTAAATGGGGTCCAGTTATTTTAGGTTTTGTTTTAGCAGTTTTTGTTAAAATGATTACACCATCATCAGGTGGATATGAGTTTGTTGCTTTATTGATTGTTGGAGCTATTGTAGGTTATTTATCCCATGATGGAGTTTTAGGTGGTTTTATTAATGGAGGAATTGCTGGTGGATTAGGTGGAATTATTATTGGTCTTTTAGTAATGTTTATAGGAATTTTAGGAATTTTTATATCTGAACCTTTTGGTTTAACTATTAGTGGAATTGGTTTTGTTCTAATCATAGTTTCTTTCATTACCTATGGGTTGACAATGGCTATTGGAGGAGCTGTTGGTGGAATGATATCAGATAAAAAATAGATTTTTTTTTTTTAATTTGTATGTTTATATTTATATTCATTTTTTTATATAGATTGTTTAATTTATTAGTAATTTATTAATAATTTTTTACTCTTTTATTTTGTTGTATATTTTAATTGTTTTATTTATTTTGAGGTTGTTTTATGAGTATAAATGATATTTTCATAGATTTAAATGAAATTTGGAAAGACATTGTAAAAGGTTTATTGATTTTTATTATTTTTTTAATTGTGGCAATAGATGTTTTGCCTGATTGGAGTTATATTCCTGGATTCATTGCAGCTATTGGATTATTATATGTGGGATATAAATCAAATAATTCTATTCAAGCTGCTGTTTTAGCAATGCTTTCATCTATTCCTGGATTTTTTGTATTGTATACAACTAACAGTCCTGATTTTCAAATAAATCAAGAGTCTATCCAAATACAAGCATTAGTATTAATTAGTTTATTATTAATTGGTTTAATTTGTGGTTTTTTAGGATATATTTTTAGAAAAAGAAGTGATGCAGCATTAGCTGAAGAAGCAAAAAAACAAGAAAATCAAACTAAACCAAGTAAAAAAGATAGATAATTTCTTTTTCTTTTCTTTTTCGTTGTTGCGTGTGTTTTATTTTTTAATTTTTAATCTTTATTTTTTAGTCTTTATTTTTTATTTTTTTAATCTTTATTTTTTTTATTTTCTACATTTTTTTATTGTTCTTTTTATCACTTCTTTTCTTATTATTCTTATTAGCTTTATTTTGTACTGGTTTATTGTTTATTTTAAAAGAACTACTCTACTAACTTCAGAGTCATTAATTATTTCTCTATTTGTTAAATCAGCTATTTTTTGTGAAAAATTAATTATTTCTTGATGTTCTGGCATATTATCTAAGGTTAATCGTTTTCTTGAGTATCCAACACACATATATGCCTTTATTTCGACATAAGTTGGGTCTGCTTTATTTACTAGCTTAGCATATCCTTTTGGATCGTTCATGTTTTCTCCTTTAACACATGTTGTTCTAATACATGTTTTGGAGTTAAAGCTTTTAAGATACTCAAGTGTATTATTTAATTTATCCCATGCTCCACTTATTTGAGGTTTGCATAAATTTTTATATGTTTTTTCATCTGGAGCATCTAATGAAACATAAAGTTGTGTAGGCTCATTTTCAAGCTTTCTTAATTTTTCATCTAAAAGTCCGTTTGTCACTAAAAATGTTGTAAAATCTCTTCTTTTAAATTCTGACATTAAAGAATCTATTTCAGGATACAACATAGGTTCTCCTGCCAAAGAAATAGCTGCATTGTTAGGTGTTTTACTTTCTTCTAATTTTTTCTTGTCTGCTTTGTCATTGCCAAAAAACCCACATAACAAGTTATTGTGAAGAGCTATTGAATCTTCAATTATTGTTTTTGGATCATCATATTCTCCATCCCATTTGGTCTCAGTATGTGAAAGGTCTCTCCAACAAAATGAGCATTTTTGATAGCAAAATGGAATAGCTGGTGACATTTGTAAACATCTATGGCTTTCAATTCCATAAAATTTTTGCTTATAACATTCGCCTTGATTTAATATACTTTTTTTAGTCCAATGACAGATTTTACACCCTGCATGACCATTTACTCCTGCAAATCTATATCCACTATACTCTAATTTTTTCTGTTCATCTAAGTTTAATGTCATATTATCATTTGTATTTTTTTTATAGATTTAATATTAATTTTTTTCTTAATTTTTTTCATGTATTTTGTAAACATTTAAGTTAGGTATTATTATTAAATATAGTGGTAATTGTATTTAATATTATAATTAATATGGATATATTTATAATGTCTTTTTTAAAATTTATTTTAATTTTGATTAATAAGTTTAATTTAGTTTTTTAAACATTTAATTTTTAAATGAATTTTTATAAAGTCATTTTCATTTAATTTTTTAAATTTTTTAAATTTTCTACTTTTTTATAAATTATTATATTTTTTTATAAACTTTTATAAATTCTTATAAATTTTTATAAATTCTTATAAATTCTTATAATTTTTTTATAAATTGTATAAATCATTATAAATTCTTATTTTCCTTATTTTCTTTTTTTAGATATTAATTTCATCTTTTTTAATGATTTAACTATGAAGTTATCTTTTAATTTTTTTTTAAGATTTTTATAATTGTTTTTATGTTTTCAGCAATTTAAAACATTCTTAAAGTAAATTCATAAAATGGATTTTATATGAAATTTTATTCTAATAATCCTTGATTACTTGTTTTTTCTTTATTTGCCTTTTATAAGGGATATATAGAATTATATGATTAAAAGTATAACTTATTGTTTTTCATTAGATTAAGATTATTTCATGTTAATTTTATTGAATTTTAGCTTGATTTTCTGAAATTAACATAATTTGTTCTTTTTTTATCAAATTTATAGTATTATAACCTTTCTTTTTTTTTAATTTTTTTAATTTTTTATTCTGCTTTTTTATCTTGTTTATTTTTTTTAAAAAAATTTTTAATATTTGAAAAAATATGAATTTTTAAGTTCAATTTAATCGTATTTTTTAATTTAATCTTCTATTTAATCAATTTTAGCCATTTATTTTCTTTAAAATCGAGTTTATTAAATATTGATTATTAGAGCTTTTTTATAAAAAATCTAAGTTTTTAGACCTTATTGAAACTTAAAAAGCTTATCATATACCTTTTTGTTTTCATTTTAACTAATTATTCAATTACCTTTAATCAATCTTTTTTTGGCTAAAAAACCTCTATTTGGTCTTTTTTTAATTTTTTTTTCAAAACCTTTATATATGAAGTTTCAAAGAATATAGTAAAAGATTTGCTACATCTTGAAAAATAAGAAATTTATTATTTTATTATTTTCGAAGATATTTTTTTATTTTATTTTCAAGAAATTTTTGAGATTTGTAAAATATTAATATTATAAGACTTTTCATATAAGTTTTCATAATAAGTTTTTATAATATTTTTTTATACCATACAATCTAATAATTTTATTGTCATTTTTTCTATATTTTATTATTTTTTAAAATATCCCTTTTTTGCAATGCCTCAAAAATTTTTTAGTAATTTTTCCATAATTTAATATCTTCTACAAATGAACGAAATGATTTTTGTGATTTCTGCATTTGTATTATTTTTTCTTCTTGTAGCATGAGGTGATACAATTAGTCGATTCTTTAAGATCGTGCTTTTATTGACTATTGCAATAATAGCTACAGTCTCCCTTTCTGGGGGAGTTTTTGCAGCAGATGCTGCTCAATATCATATTGATAATCAAACTTTTTCTGACTATTCTAAATACATTAAAGCCCTTTATAATTATAAAGGGAATTCAAAAGAGGTTATATCTAAAAAACAGCATATAATTTCTCTATATAATTATAAAGGAAGCTCAAAAGCAGTTTTAAAAGAAAAAGATCAGTTACTTCCTGTAATTTATAAAATTTGGCCTAAATTAGAACCAAAATCTACACCTACTAATAATCCAAATTCAAATGCTAAAAAGTACAATGCTACAAAGATAGTTAATGGAAATGGATACAAAGATATTTCTATAGATGGAAAGAAATATACTAATTTAAAATCTTTTGTTAATGCTATTAATTTAACTAAAAACACAACCAAAAGCATAAAAGATTTAAGAACAGATTTAATTTCTCTTTACACTTCAAAAAGTACTAATAAAGACATTAAAAAAGCCCATAATGCAATAGTTAAAGCTTATAATGAAATTGTTGCAGATAATAAAGCAAAATCTCAAAAAAATAATTCTAAGGTTTTAGGAGTGAATATTTCTGCTAAGCAATCAGTGAGTATTAATTATTATAATTCTACGGATGTTGTAAACAAAAATGGTTTTAAAAATATTTCTATTAATGGAAAAAAATATAAAACTCTAAAAGAGTTTATTGCAAATATTCTTAATTATTCTAGTTCTGATAAGGCAATTAAAGAATTAAAAGAAGACTTAGTTGATCTTTATAATTCTAAAAGTAAAGATGAAGAAATATTGGTGGCTCATAACACCATTGTAAAGATCATTAAAGAAATTAACACCGATGAAAAAATTGCAAAAAAAGCTGCTGAAGAAGCAGAAAAGAAAAAACTAGAAGAACTTGCTAAAAAATATAAAATTCCAGTTTCTCTTGCTTCCATTTCAGGCACAGCAGGTTTAACTACTTTAATGAAGTATATAAATAAAAATTTAAATCATTACTCTGGTGGTCCTTCTACTGCTGATGGTGTGACTAAAGCTAAAGGTGGAGATTGCTGGGGATTAGCTGCTTGGGCTTCTCGTGTTTTAAAAGCCAATGGCTATGATGGTAGAGTAGTTTCTGGTGCTTCATCTGCTTCATCTAACCACAGATGGGTTCAAGTTAAACTTGATGGTAAATATGTTAATTTTGAATCATCATTGGTTACAAAAAAATATGGAAGTAAATTTTACACAAGAACATGTGCTACTGTTAATAAAGTAATTTCTTATTTCTAATTGATTTTTAAGATTTTATTTTCTTTTTTTTTTATTTATTTCATTTTTTATTTATTTTTTTAATTATTTCATTTTTTAATTATTTCATTTTTTACTTCTTATTTTTTTTTAATTTCTTTTTTTTAGTTATTTTTTTCAACTTTTTTTATTAATTAATTAGTTTTTATTGCTATAGAGCAATTTTGATATGTTTTTTGATAGTATACTTTTGAATATGTCCCTCTTTCTCTATTTCTTTTATGATTTTGCTAATTTAAGATTTTTTAACATAATTTCATGAAAATTAGAAAAATATTTTTTATATTCTCTAAATAAATTAAAATTTCAATGAATTTTGTATATTTTCTTTTAAGTTGACAGAACCCTGTTTTTTTTTAAAAAAAATTTATATAATACTATAAATATAAATAAATATAACTAAATTAAATATAATTAAATAAAATATAGTTAAATAAAATATAATTAAATTAAATATAATTAAATAAAATATAATTAAATAAAATATAATTAAATAAAATATAATTAAATAAAAATGATTTTTTTTAATTATAATAATTTTTCTTTTAAGGAGATGTATAATGTCTAAAATTAAAACTCCCATTGTTATATTAAATTTTAAAACTTATTTGGAATCTAGTGGCAGTAAAGCTCTTAATTTAGCAAAAGCATTGGAAAGTGTCAGTGATGAAACTGGAATTTCAATGATTGCAGCGGTTCAAACTGTTGATATCAATAGAATTGTGGAAGAAACAAATATTCCTATTTTGGCACAAAGCATTGATGCTATTAGTCCTGGAGGACATACTGGATCAAACTTAATAGAAAATTTCATTGAAAATGGGATTTCTGGAACTTTAATAAATCATTCTGAAAATAGATTAACATTGGCAGACATTGATGTGATTGTTAAATCTACAAATGAAAAAAACTTGCTTTCTGTTGTATGCACTAATAATGTAAGTACAAGCATGGCTGCAGCGGTTTTAAACCCTTCCTTTGTCGCTGTAGAGCCACCTGAGCTAATAGGTTCTGGAATTTCAGTTTCACAAGCAGAACCAGAGGTTGTTGAGGGCACAGTTTTAAATGTTAGCAATGCAAATAAAGATGTTAAGGTTTTATGTGGGGCAGGAATTTCTACTGGTGATGATATGAAAGCAGCTCTGGATTTAGGTGCTGAAGGAGTTTTGCTGGCTTCAGGAATAATTTTAGCTGAAAATCCTAAAACTGCATTGTTAGATTTAGTAAGTAAGATATAATTTTATTAGTTTAAAAATATTTATTTTTTTTACTCATTATTTACTTTTCATTATTTATTTTTCATTATTTTTTATTCATTATTTATTTTTCTCCATTTATTTCAACAAGCAAATTTATCTAAATAATTTTACAACCTGGGATGAAAATGGCTGATTTTAATACAATTGATGATTTTGATGTAGAAAATAAAACAGTTCTTCTTAGAATAGATATTAATTCTCCAGTTGACCCTAATGGGGGATTTATATTAGATGATACTAGGATGAAATTACATTCTCCTACCATTAAAGAACTTTCAGAAAAAGGGGCTAAAGTTGTAATTTTAACACATCAAAGTAGACCAGGTAAAAATGATTTTATATCTTTAAAGGAACATGCTAAGGTTTTGTCTAAAAATTTGAATATTGATGTTTTATATATTGATTCTATTTTTTCTAATGAAGCTATTAATAAAATAAAAAATTTAAACTCTGGAGAAATATTATTATTGGAAAATGTAAGGTTTTTTTCAGAAGAATCATTAAATGGCTCAGTGGATAAACAATCTAAGACATTACTGATTCGTAAATTATCTCCATACATTGATATTTTTATTAATGATGCTTTTGCTACTGCTCACCGATCACAACCTTCATTAGTTGGTTTTACTAAGGTTTTACCATCTGGAGCAGGTAGATTAATGGAAAAAGAACTTACTGTTGTTGAAAACTCATTTAAAAATGTTGAAAGACCTTGTGTTTATGTATTGGGTGGAATGAAAGCAGATGATTCCATTGAAGTAATTGAAAATGTTTTAAAAAATGAATCTGCTGATTACATTTTAACTACAGGAATTGTTGCAAATATATTTCTTTTAGGTGCTGGTGTGGATATAGGTAAAGTTAATAAAGATTTTATTAAAGAAAGAGGATATTATAATTTAGTTGAAAAAGCTAGATATCTACTTAAAACATATAAAAAGAATATTATTTATCCTAAAGATTTAGCAATTGAAGATAATGGTAAAAGAGTGGATGTTTCAATTGATAAGATACCAAATAAGTATATTTTTGACATTGGTGTTGAAACTATTAAAGAATATGCGAAATTTATTAGAAATGCGAAAACAATATTTGCTAATGGGCCAGCAGGAGTTTTTGAAAATTCAGAATTTGCAATAGGAACCGAAGATATTTTAAATACAATAGCTAACTCTCAAGGATTCTCTATTATTGGTGGTGGACACATTGCAGCTGCAACAAATGCTATGGGTTATGATATGCACATGAACCATATTAGCAGTGGTGGTGGGGCATGTATTACCCTTTTAGGAGGTAAAAAATTAGCAGCTGTTGAAGCTCTTAAAAATGCTAAGAAGTAGGTTTTTTTTATAATTTTTTTATCTTTTTCCATTTCTTTTATTTCTTTCTATTTTTATATTTTTATATTTTTTTCAATTTTTCTATTTCTTTTAAGCTTCTCTTTATGCTTTTTTTTAATATTTTCACAAATTTGGCTATTAAAATGTTTTAAATGTTCTTAACAATTTTTGCACTGTTTTTTTTGGATTTTTACTATTCATAATTGCTGAAACAAAACATAATCCTTTTATTTTTGTATCTTTTAGTTGATGTATATTATTTTCATTTAATCCTCCAATCGCTACTACAGGAATATTAACAGAGTCTACGATATTTTTTAATTCGTTAATACTTGCTTTTTTAGCATCTTTTTTAGTTTTACTTGGAAAAATGGCTCCTGTTCCAATATAATCTGCACCATCTTTTTCTGCTTTTATTGATTCATTAATATTTGATGCAGAAATGCCTAATATTTTTTCATCACCAATTAATTTCCTAGCTATTTTTGGTTCCATATCATTTTGACCAATGTGAACTCCATCTGCATTAATGGCTAATGCAATATCAATTCTATCATTTACAATTAATTTAATGTTATGCTTATCTGTGATTTCTTTTAATTTGTTTGCTAATTCATAAAATTTCTTTGAAGATTTCTTTTTTTCCCTTATTTGGACTGTTGTCACTCCACCATTAATGGCTTCTTCAACAATCTTTAAATATTCTTCATCAGTTTTATTATCACTATTTGTAATAAGATACAATGATAAATCGATTTTATTCATTTTGATCACTTATATAACATAATATCATGTATTTAATCAATTAAGAGTTTTTATATTTTTTAATTTTTTTCTTTATCTGTTTTCTTTTTTTATATTTTTCTTATCTTTTTTTATCTCTTTTTTTTTTTAAAAAATTTGAACAAAATCTACAAAAATAAAAATGACATAATATATTTTTTTAAAAATAAGAATTTAATATATTAATAATAGTATAATTACAATAAATATGAGTAAAATCAAAAAATTAGAAATAAGAAACAATAAAACTTAAATATAAGTAATTATAGATAGATAAACATATATATGGATAAATAAATATTTATTTATTACAATTATAATTAAATTTTTCTTTACTAAAAATATTGATTTCATCCAACTTAATCTTTTCTATTTCTTATTAATGTCAAATTTTTATTAGTGTCAAAAATTTTGCTGTTTTAGTTTTTTAGATTTTAGAGAATATTTATAAAAATTTAATTTTTCAAATTTTAAATGGCTTTAGGATCTATTTAGGATCTATGTTTTAAAAATTAAGGCATTTTGAACAATTTTTAAATTTTGAGTTTTATTAGAAAAATTATGATTTTTTTCTAAGCATAATCTTTTGATACTTTCCACATTTAATATGGAAAACTTTATATTTTTTTAAAATAAATAATAAATAGAGAAATGATTTTTTAAAAAATATATAAATATTTATTACCTGTGATTTTATGCCTAAAAACTTTAATGATTTACTTATAAAGCCATCAAAGAACAATGATAACTGTAATTTCCCATGGTTAAAATTTTATCCTGAGTCTTCTCCTTTTAGTATTGATTATCCTGATGTTAGTATGTATGATTTACTTGAATTTACAGGATTAAAAATTTTAAATCAAGAAGTAATGGAATTTTTAGGGAAAAAATTTACTTTTGAAGATTTATTTCTTGCAATAGATTGCTGTGCAAGAGGATTAATAGATTTAGGAGTTAAAAAGGGAGACAAAGTTACTGTTTGTATTCCAAATACTCCTCATGCTGTAATTGCTTTTTATGCCATAAACAAAATTGGGGCTATTTCAAACATGGTTCATCCATTGTCTGCACCTAAGGAATTAGAACACTACATTTCAATAACAGAAAGTAAATTTTTAATTACTATAAATTTTGCTTATCACAATTTTCATAAAATCAAGGATAATGTTAATATAGAAAAAGTGGTTATTTGTAAATTAGGAAATTACCTTAAAACTGTTCAAAGAGCTGGATATTGGACTTTTGCTGGAAGAAAAATTCCTAAAATTCCTAATAATGATTCTATTATTAAATGGAAAGATTTATTAAATTTGGGAAAATCTCTTAAATATAATAATAGCTTAAATGAATATTCAAATAATTCTAATTCACTTAGTTTTGAATCTTCTAATTCTGGTTCTTCTAGTTCTGATTTTTCTAGTTCTAATTCTTCTGGTTCTAGCCATTCTAATTCTAACTCAATAAATTCAAACAACAATCAACTAAGTAATTATCCAAAAGAAAACTCATTTCATGGATTTCCTAAAATTTCTTCGACAGACCCAGCAGTTATTTTATACACTGGAGGAACTACAGGTAAACAAAAAGGAGTTTTACTTTCTAATTTAAACTTTAATGCATTGGCTCTTCAGCTAATTTCTCAAAATGAAGCTACTCTTGGAGATAAAATGATGTGCATAATGCCATTTTTCCATGGTTTTGGTTTAGGAGTTTCAATGCACACTACTCTTGTTTTTGGAGGGGAAGCCATTCTTGTTCCAAAATTTTCTGTTGAAGATTTTGCTAAAAGCTATAAAAAACACAAACCTCAATTTATTGCTGGAGTTCCAACTATGTTTGCTGCTTTAACAAAAAATAAGAAAATGATGGAATCCGATTTTTCAAATGTTAAAGGAATTTACTCTGGTGCTGACACATTACCTAATGATATTAAAGTTCAATTTGAAGAATTTATAAAAGACAGAGGAGCTGAAACTCAAATAAGAGAAGGTTATGGTTTAACTGAAACTGTAACAGCCAGCTGTCTTACTCCTGCCAGTGAGTGTCGTTTTGGAAGCATTGGTATTCCATTTCCTGACATGATTTATAAAATTTGTAAATTAGACTCTGAAGAGCCTTGCCCATATGATGAAAATGGTGAAATATGTATTACAGGACCAAGTATAATGTTAGAGTATTATAATGAACCATATGAAACAGATTTAGTCTTAAAGAAACATTCTGATGGTAAAATGTGGATTCATACTGGTGATTTAGGCAGTATGGATAAAGATGGTTTTGTTTATTTTAAACAAAGAATTAAAAGAATTATTAAACACTCGGGCTACTCTATTTTTCCAAGCCAAATTGAGGATGTTTTAATTAAACATTCAGCAGTTGCAAATGTTTGTGTTATAGGGGTTCCAGATGATTATCAAATGGAGAGAATTAGAGCATATATCGTTTTAGAAGAAAAAGAAAAAAAACATATTGAGTTAAGTAATGAAATTTTCCTTAAAAGCGAGCTATTAAATCTTTGTAAAGAATTTTTAAGTACTTGGAGTATGCCACAAGAAATTGTTTTTAGAGATGACCTTCCAGTCACAAAAGTAGGTAAAATTGATTATAAACGCCTTGAAAATGAGGTTTTAAATGAGTTAAATAAAAATAGACTCAATATATTTAAAGATGTTAAGAATCACAATAGTAATGATGAGTCTTATCATAATTAGTCATTTTTTTTTAAATGAGGCTGTCCCACAATTCAAAATTTTAAATTTTATATATTTAAAATTGGTTTTAGATTGATTAAATTTATTATAACTATTAATTAGAATTTTATTTAGTAAAACAAATACTTAATAAGTTGTTAATTTATATTTAAATAATAATTTATTGATTAAATCAATTTTAAAGAGATTAATTTTTTCATGAAATTAATTATGGGAAATCCTCAAATATGAGGGTCGGTCAAAATTCCATATCAGTTCGTCAAAACTTAGAAAAATCCTTTGTTTAGCAAAAGAAGAAACTTTTTTTTTGAAAAAAGCTATTTTTGCCAGACCCTTAATGTGCTTAATAAAAAAATTAGAATAAAGTTTTATATATAAGACCATACATAATATTAAAACATTGTAGCTATAGTAAAAGAAAATATAAAAAACAACAAAAGTGTCTCAACTAAACTTCCTATATTAGAACAAGAGGAAATAAATAAACTAGTAAATGCAGGACATTTCTTAAGTGCTTCTGATTTTATTAGAGAAGCTATAAGGGACAAGTTAGAAGCTATTAAAGTGCTAAATATTAGAGAGGTTAATTATAAAACAGCTAAGAAAGAAATCCTAGGATACTATAAAATAAATAAAGAAGCATACATTCATGATGTGGCCAATGATTTAGAATTAGATTTAGAATTAGTAGCAAACATTACTAATGAGTTAATTAAAGAAGGCAGACTTGGAGATGTGGACTAATGACAACATACACTGAAGAAGGAACAACTATAAAAGGCAACATACTTGTAGTAGAAGCAAGAAAAATATCAGATGCCAAAGTAATAAATAAATCTGGAAGACATAAAACACAGCAAATAATATTAAGATAATGCTAGATGTATAATAAGTAGAAAGTTAAAATATCTTAAAAAAAATAAATTAAACTAAACAGTTATAACTTAAAAATAACTATAAATTAAACCTACACATGAAATTTATGATTTTAACATAGAAAACAAGAAAAACCAAGAATAACTTTCCTTGCTAACATTTTTTTCAAAAGAGGCTGTCCCACAATTCGAAATTTTAAATTTTAGATAATATAAAATTGATTTTAAATTGCTAAAATTTATTATAGCTATTAATTAGAATTTTATTTAGTGAAATAATGATTAATAAATTATTAATTTAGATTTAAATAGTTATTTATTAATTTAATTAATTTTAAAAAGATTTATTTTTTCATGAAATTAATCATGGGACATTTCCAAAGCTTGTTTAATATTATTTTTTAGTATTTTCAAAATCATCTATAGCTTCATCTACTAAATGGATAATTGATTTTGTTAAGTCTGGATATGAACCATCAATAGCTATTGGAATATTATCACAGTAAACTACTTCTAATCCTGCTTCAAGAGAGTCTTTTGTAGCCACATCTACAGCAGCAGCTTTTAACTCGGTTAACATTACATCTACATTGTCAATATATTTGGCAATGTCTTTTTGAAGTAATGGGCGATTAGATAAGTGAGGTGTTGTTCCGACAACTGTGCAACCATATTTTTTTTCTAAATGGCTAACTAAAACACTTTTAATGGCTTCAGGAGCTGTTGTTGCAAATAAAACTTTTTTATTTTTAATATCTCCAAGAGGTTTTGGTCTAAAAACTGTTGATATAACTGTTGCTTCAGGATTAATGTCTTTAACAATATTTTCAATTTTTTTAATTTTTTCTTTTGAAGCCATTGGTTCTTCACACATAGTAATGATAATTAAATCTCCAAGTGATATTCTAAATGGTCCAAAGAAGTTTTCTATGTTTAAAATAGGTTGATTTGCACCAATTAATAGTATATTTTTGTTGGTTTTTATTGGAGGAATGGCTGCACCACTTCCTTCAAAAATTATAAACTTTCCTTCAAGCTGGTTAGCTATTTTGGCTCCATCTTCCATGTTTGTTAGGAAAACATCTCCTGCCATTCCACCTCCACATCTTCTACACCCAATGGTTAAAACTCTACTCATAAGTGCATCTTCCCAATGATCTGAGGCAGCATGGACTCCTTTATTCGATTGTTCCATTAAAAACTCAGGTGTGATTTCTATTTCATCTCCACGAACCACTTCAGGCTCAGCTGGTCCACCGCGACCCATTGCAACAACACATGGACCATAACCTTTTTTATCAATGGCTCGTGTTGCGAAAGCAGATACAGCAGTTTTACCTATTCTTTTACCAGTTCCTAAAATTTTTAAGGATGGTTTTTCCATTACATCATATTCAGTTAATGGGTCAAAGGTAAAATCTGGACCATGATAGGGAATACCACAAGATAAAACTTTGGAAGCTATTTTAAATCTTTTTGTGTAATCTAAAACTGGTTCATCACTTAAATCCATTACAATATCTGCATCATATTTTTTTATCATTTCAACAATCAAATCATATGGAATTTCATGAGGGTCATCTCCAAAATGGACTTTTATTCCCATCATTTCACTGTAACTATCTGGATCATCAGTTCTTAGTTTTTCAGTCCCTCCAATAAAAACAATGGCTACAACATCTATATGGTTAACATTGTCAAATAAATCAACTGCAGCTTTTGTGACTGGAAGATAATGCTCACCATCTACTAAACAAATCATTTTTTCTGTATTTTTCATTGTATCACCATTTTTTTTTAAAATTAAATGTTTTTATTAAATTTATATGTATTTTATATATAATAAAATTAATTATTAAATAATTAAAATAATTAGTTTTTTTATTATTTATTTTTCATTTTTCTTTCTATGTATATGGAAAATACCCACAGCTTAAAATAAAATAACATAAAATTTTTTAGTTTTATACATAAACTATTTATATGTTGGTAATTAAATTTTTATGTTATATGACTATTTTTTAAATAAACTTTTTATAGGTATATCATGAAAATAAAACTACCGATTTTAATTGGAATAATTGGGATTTTAATGAACATAATTTATATTATTAGATTATTCACATTAAATTTTACTTATTTTACAAATTATGATTTAATATTCAGTTTTGCATTTGGAATATTGGCAGCAATTTTTGCAATTTTTGCTATATATCTATCTAAAATAGACAAGATTTTTTCTGCAATTGAATTTATTTTAGCTGGATTAACTTTTGTTTTAACGGGAACCACCTTTTTATTTAGTTATATTGGAATTATTTTATATATTTTGTCTGGAATTTTATTATTTGTATATAATAAAGATATAAAATTGGGAGATAGTGTAAATGGTTAAAAAAGAAATTTTAATTCCAATACTCTCCATAATTTTAATATTTGGGGTTTTTTTTGTTGCTAGTGAAGTACAAAAACAAGAAATAATGGATGAAAAGAATGCTATTGAATTTTCTGATTTTAAAGCAAATTTTGCGATTTTTCCTTATTCTAATGTATATGACGGAAATGTTTCAGGTGTATTAAAATCTAATAAAACTTTTAATTTTGTGTATGGTGAAATAGTATTTTATGACGAGAATAAAATGATTATTGGGACAACTCCACTCAGTATTAGTGATATATATGAAGATGAGACATATTATATTCATGTTCCTTATTATGGTAATGATAATAAAAAACCAGCACACATTAAAATAATTATTTACAATAATGATGGGACAGTTGAATTTAAAAGTCATGAAAGTATTCTTTATGAAAACTCTTTTGATGTTTAATTTTATATTTTTTTGTTTTAATCAGATTATTTTATATATAAATGAGGGAGTATGATGAATAAAAAAGTTTTAATTAGTTTAGTAATAATTATTATAGTAACATTGCTTGGGATATTACTTGTAAAAAATGAATTTGTATTGGTTCAAGAACCAAAGAATATTGGTGAAAAAGGATCAGAGTATATTGGTGAAAAAAAAGCATTAGAAATTGCTAGTCATGTTCCTATTTTAGGAAAACCAAATTCTGCTTCTTTGGTAGAGTTTAAAGGTCGCCAAATGTATAAGGTTGTATGGAATGATGAAGTAGGTAATTATGCATATGTTGATGCAATAAATGGCACATTATATGATTCTTCTGGTCAAAGTCATGGATTTGCATAATTTTTATTTTTTGAGGCAAATGGAATTTTTATACTGAGAAACAATGATTGAATTGATAAGTTTGGTTTTTATTGGATAAAATTTTTTGTATTTAATCTAGATTTGCTCATTAGATGTATGTATTTATTTCTATTATTATCAAGAGATTCATAACTATTTTAATAACAGGCAAATAATGCTTTTTATTATAAATAACTTATTTTTTGAGTATTTGTTATTTTATCCTTTTAATTTAGTATATTTTTTGTTTTAAAATTTTAACTTAATTGAATAATTTTTTTTAAAATTAAATGTTATATAATATTTTGTACATAATTAAAATTACTTATTAAATATATATTTATTTTACATTTTTTGTCAAAGTCAAAAACTTTACTTTTTGAAATCAAAAAAAAAATAAAATTAAATTAAATATCTATTAAAAACTGTTTATTTTTAAAGTAAATGAAAATAAACAATATTGAAAAAACCATAAAACTCAAACCAGTAACATATTTTAATGTGTTCATTTTTTTTTAAATTTTAAATAAATATTTTAATAACTTTTTTATAAATATTAAATAGCTCATTGATAACAGGTGTTAAATTGAACATTAGAAAAGGAAGATTAGGAAAATCTATGACTGATGATGCAGCAGAATTTACAAGCTCTTTAGAATTTGATAAATATCTATTTGAAGCAGATATTAAGTGTAACTTTGCACATACATTAATGTTAAAGGAAGAAAAAATAATTGACGAAAAAATAGCTGATAAAATCCTTGGAGCTTTAATTCAATTAGAAGAAGAAGGTTATGAATCTCTTGAATTTGACCATTCTGTTGAAGATATTCATATGGCTGTTGAAAACTATGTTACAGATTTAATAGGCTCTGATGCAGGGTTTATGCATACAGCTAAAAGTAGAAATGATCAAGTTGCAACAGATATTCGTTTAGCTTTAAGAAAAAAAGTTCTTGAACTTGAAAAAGCTATTTTAGAATTTATTAAAGAGTTATTAGATTTGGCAAGTGAACATACTGAAACAATCTTTGTGGGATACACCCACCTTCAACATGCACAACCTTTAACTTTTGGACATCACTTAATGGCTTATGCTCAGTCTCTTAAAAGAGATTATCAGCGTTTAAAAGACACATATAAACGAATTAACTTAAATCCTTTAGGTTCTGCTGCAATGGCAACCACTACTTTTCCTATAAACCGTGAACTAACCACCAAACTATTAGGATTTGATGAATATTTAGAAAATTCAATGGATGGTGTTTCTGCTCGGGATTTTATTGGTGAAACTGTATTTGATTTATCAATGCTTTCATCTAACCTTTCTAAAATGGCTGAAGAAATGATACTTTGGAGTAGCTATGAATTTAGACTTGTTGAAATTGGAGATGACTTCTCTTCCACATCATCAATAATGCCTCAAAAAAAGAATCCTGATGTGGCTGAAATTGCAAGAGCAAAGTCTACAATAGCAAGTGGAGAGTTATTTACAATTTTATCTATTTTAAAAGCTATTCCATTTACATACAATAGAGATTTACAAGAAATAACTCCTCATTTGTGGAATGCTTATGAAAACACCTACGATGTCTTGAAAATTATGACATCAATGATTTCTTCCATTAAATTTAATAAAGAAAGGGCATTATACCTTGCAAACCGTAATTTTGCAACAGCAACAGATTTGGCTGATTTAATTGTTAAAGAAAAGTCAATTCCATTTAGAATAGCTCACAAAATTGTTGGAAGAGTTGTAAGTGAAGCTATTGGGGGTGATGTTGATATAAAAGATATTGACACGGAATTTATTGATAAAATTGCTGAAGAATTGGATATTGATAACTTAGGTCTTGATGATGATTTAATTCAAAATGCACTTGATCCTGTTTTAAATGTTAAATTAAGGAAAGTTCCAGGAGGCCCAGCACCTGAAATGGTTAAAATAGCCATTAAACACTTGAATGATTTTATTAGTGATGAATTATCCAATGAGTGATATTGTTTTGTTTTTTAACTTTAAAGGATCAAAACAAGGAAATAATTCACTGCTGTCAACTTAAGAATTTTTTTAAATTTTTTTTT
Source organism: Methanobrevibacter curvatus (assembly GCF_001639295.1). Lineage (GTDB taxonomy): Archaea > Methanobacteriota > Methanobacteria > Methanobacteriales > Methanobacteriaceae > Methanoflexus > Methanoflexus curvatus. Next base: position 22,876 of record NZ_LWMV01000011.1, read on the forward strand.
ATGTTGTTGTTTTTAGAAGCTTTTTCTGTTATTGGTTCTATTTTTTGTTGAATATGCTCTTTTAGGTTTTCTGGGGCTTTTTGTCGTGCTTGTTTGTGTGTATGTTTTTGATATTTCTTGAATTAGTTCTATTAGTTTTTCTTTTTGTGTGTTTTCCTCTGTTAATCTCGTTATTTTTATTAATTCTTCTTTTATGATTCCTAGTGCGATGTTTTTATTGATTTTTTTCTTTTTAGGTTTTGGATCTTTTGTGTTTTGTGTTTTTTGGTTGAGTATTTTTTGTGCTGTGTTTTCTAGGTCGTTTACAATGTTGTATGCTAGTATTTGGGATAAATAGTCTTGTTTGACTGCTATTTCTGAATAACCGCTCACATTTTCTATGGCGAATAGGTTTTTTAATGAGTCGTATGAGACTTCTATTCCCCATTTTAGGTTGTATAATTCTTTTAAATCGTTTGAAGTGAATGTTTTTTTGTTTAAATTGCTTATTAAATGTTCTTCTTCTCCTGTGGGTAGTGTTATTTTTGTGATTCTGAGATTGAGTTTTTCTTTTTTGAGTAATTTTTCTTTTAATTCTTTGTTTTTTATATGATTTAGCCGTGTTTTGTTTATATTTATGTCTATGAATTCATCATTGGTTTTCATTATTGTTTTTTCTGCTTTATATGAGTTTTTTCTTATTCTGAATATGAATTTTTCATTTTTTTCTAGAAGGTAGTTAAAGAATTCTATTGATGGAAATCCTCTATCACAGATAAATATCTTTTTTGTATCTTTTAAATAGTCTAATTTCGTTATATTGTCCATGTTTCTATTTATTAATTCTTTTTCACTGGTTTTATATTTATCTAATTCTAGGTCTATTATGAATCCATTTAAACAATCGTAAATTGTGGTTAAATTTATTGCTACTGATGTTAATTCTTGAAATTTGTTGATAATGCCTCCAAATATGTTTTCAAGGGTTTTATTATATGGTAATGTGGATTTACTACCATCACCGGATAAAATTAAGTGGTTTTTAAATTTTTTAACTTCATTACTGCCGTAAAACTTTGTTAATAAGTGATTATTTAGGTTTTTAAATACATTTGGATTTAATTTTTCCTTTGATTTAGAAAATGCTTGCTTAGAAATACTTATTTTGCCTATTTTTTTGAAATAATTTCTTAATTCCATATGATTAGTCAGTCCATGCTTATTTATGTGGATCAATATGGAATTTTCAAAATTTAAAGGACTTTCACGAGTAAAAGCAGATTTATACATTCTCCCATATTCAACGGCTTCTTTACTTTTAATATAAGCAAATAAACTTATCATTCTTCTTATAGTGCCATGCATTTCATCAAAACCAATAATTCACTAGTAAATTGTTTGTTTTAAAATTTTAAAAACACAAACATTATGTATGATTATTGGTGTGATAGTATATATATTTATAGTATAAAACACAAAAATATAATAAACAATGCCCAGAAATAATAATGAATCAATAAACTTAAACCTTCCAAATGAAGAACATTCAATAGAACTATTTAGAAAAATAAGATGGTCTGAAGGAGTATATTGCCCTAAATGCCACTCTTTTCATGTTGAAAAAAGAGGACCTCAAGGACGAATACACAGATACCAATGCAAAGATTGTAATACAAATTTCAGCGATTTCACTAACACAATATTTCAAAATAGCCAAACACCAATAGGAACAATGTTTTACATACTATTCAACTTAAAAAACAAAAAAACCAGCCAACTAGCCAAAGAAACAGGCTTAACAAGACAAACAATATATCGTGTCAAAAAACTATTCAAAGAAAAAACACAAACAGAACAAAAAATAAAAAACTAATAAAAAAATAAGATATTAAACAATTTAACACAAAAATAAACCTTAAAACACTGTTTAAAAAAACATATATCAACACACAAAATTATTAACAAAAACAAAAATTCTTAAGTTGACAGCAGTGGGAAATAATTTGTATTGACTAAAAACAATTTAGTAAATATTCTATAATTAATATTAATAATTATAATAAAATAACTATAATAATATAATTATAATAATAAAATAATAACTTGCTAATATGCAAATCAACATGAAAACAGATAATGAATATGTGAAAATTAGCTAATTCTTGATTAGATTAATGGCATTTATTTGAATAAATAAAAAAATATTGAATTAAACACCAATACTATAATTTTTTGTAATAGACTGTGGTTGTTTTAGGTGTATATCCTTTAGGAGGATGGATGTAGATACTCCAGCTTCCATATTTCTTGTTGGCTGTATATGTTTTAGTAATATATTTAGTTTTACCCTTAATTTTTTTAAATTTAATTGTTGCTTTATAGACCCTATAATATCTTGGTTCAGGACCAGTAAATTTAGACCAAGTAGTTATATGAATTATATTTTTATTTTCATGTTGCGGAGAATATTTACTATTATAGTATACATTAAGGTGATCACTGTGTCCTAATTTTTTATCAACTCCTGCACTAATGTCATCTTTAAACTTAATAGTGCCAGTTTTGTAGATTTTAGCAACTACTGGACTTGTACAAATAGCTACTGCTAATATTAATGTTAATAGTATTATTAATATTTTTTTCAGTTTCATTTTTTTCTCCTTTTAATTTTCCCATTTTATGCATAATAAAATAATATATTATATGTCTTTTTTATATATAAATCTAACATTTTCTATTTTAGATATTTAATTTTAAACTCAATCAGCGAATATCTAATTGATTTTTTAAAATCTGACACAATTTGAAACAAACTTTTAAAAAAAGTTTGATCAAAAGATATTTAAAAGAATAAACCATTTATTTTATAAAAATGCTTTTATTAATATAGTATTTTTAAATACTTATTTTCTTCTTTTTTTCAGTTTAATGAAAATTTTACAGAACAATATAAAGTTTTTTCAGTTTAATGAAAATTTTACAAAAATATTAAAAGAGGCTAATCCAATAATATGATTATTTTTAAGAATTTTAAAAATTGTAAAAAATATTGTTTGAATTTTTTATTTTCTCTATATTTCATTCTACTCTAATTGAAAAATGAGTTATGGGACAGCCTTGAAAAAACCTTTCAAACTTTATTTTTATTAAATATTTAAATTAAATCTTTTTTTTTTTAAACAAATAGTTACTTATTCTATTAAACATTAATCTAAGTAAATATAATTCTTTTTAAAAATATTAATCCCTTTGTTCTATTATTATTTAGGATTATTTTATTTCTAAATGTTTTTTCTTGAATCAACATAATATACGGATCGTGGAGGTTTTATTTTTATTTATAGTTTTTATTATTTATGTTTTTCTAAGAGAATGAAGTTTATATAAAGATATATATACAATTTATAATAAAATATATTTTATTAAAGATTATTATTACTGTATATTTTGTTTAAGGGAGAATTTAATTAAAGTTTAAAAAATATTATTGCTAACTAGTTTTTTATCAGGTTTTAACATGAAAGCACCAAAATTATTAGATAATAAAAAAAGTGGACTTGTATATAAAGAGCTACAAGACAGTATTAAAGAAGGGTCTAAATTATCTGTAATTTCTGCTTATTTTACAATGTATGCATATTATGAGTTAAAAAATGAGTTAAATAAAATTGATAGTATGCGTTTTATCTTTAAAAAGCCAAGCTTCACTAAAAAGAAAAATGAAGAAATGAGGGAATATTATATTAATAATGATTCTGGTGAAAAGGGGATTTTTGGGAATGAATTTGAAATAAAACTTAGAAATGAAATGAAACAAGGTTCTGTAGCTAAAGAGTGTTCTAATTGGATAAAAGAAAAAGTTGAAATTAAATCTTTTAAAACTTCAGATTCATCTCAACCGCGTATGTTATATGTTGAAAATGATAATGGGGAAGATATATCTATTAATGGAAGTGTAGATTTTACAACAGACGGACTAGGTTTAACACATTCAAATAGGTCTGATATTAACATGTGTACTTATGGAAAAGAAATTACATTTCCAAATTTAATGTTATTTAATGAACTTTGGGAAAATAATAATTTAGAGGATGTTAAAGACCAATTTCTTGAGCAAATGCAAGTAATATACAAAGAAAATCCTGGAGAATTCGTTTATTTTGTTTCTATGTATAACATATTTACTGATTATCTTGATGAGTTAAGAGAAGATAATGTTGTTAAAGAAGGTACCAAATTTAAAGAAACAAACATTTGGAATAAATTATACAAATTCCAAAAAGATGCAGTAATTGGAGCTATTGATAAAATAGAAAAACACAATGGATGTATTATTGCAGATAGTGTTGGGTTAGGTAAAACATTTACAGCTTTAGCTATTATCAAATACTATGAACTTAGAAATGATAGAGTTTTAGTTTTAGTTCCTAAAAAATTAAGAGATAATTGGACAGTTTATACTCAAAATGATAAAAGAAACATATTTATTAAAGATAGATTTGGTTATGATGTATTAAATCATACAGATTTAAGTAGGCAAAGTGGTTATTCTGGAGAGATAAATCTTCAAACAATTAACTGGGAAAACTATGATTTAGTTGTAATTGATGAATCACACAACTTTAGAAACAATCCTGCTCGAAAAGACATAAAAACAAGATATAAAAAGTTAATGGATGACATTATTAAATCAGGAGTTGAAACTAAAGTTTTAATGTTATCTGCAACTCCTGTAAACAATCGTATGAGGGATATACGAAATCAAATTAGTTTTATTACAGAAGAAAAAGATGATGCATTGGAAAATATTGGTATAGATAGTATTGAATTTACTTTAAAAAAGGCTCAGGAAGTTTTTAATAAATGGTCTAAATTTGAAGAGGAATATAGAACTAGTGAAAGATTTGTAGATATGATGGATTTAGATTATTTTAAACTTCTTGATACTCTAACAATAGCTAGATCCCGCAGGCACATTGAAAAATATTATAGTATGGATGAAATTGGAAAATTTCCAGAAAGAAAAACTCCAATTAATGAATATCCTGATATTGACACAGAAAATATATTTCCACCAATTAAGGATATTAATTCTGAAATCAAAAGACTTAACTTAGGAATTTACACTCCAATGATTTATATTTTACCTCAAAAAAGAAAAGATTATGAAAATAAATATGATACCGTTCTTGGAAAATACAATAAGAGATTTAAACAAGAAGACCGTGAAAGACAATTAGTTAAATTAATGAGAATAAACTTGTTAAAACGTATGGAAAGTTCAATACATTCATTTAAACTTACAATTAGTAAAATTTTATATAAAATAGAGGTGGTTTTAGATAAAATAAATAGTGGAAGTATTGATTTTGATTCAAACATTGATATTAATCTTATTGACCCTGAAGAAGAGGAATATGATGATATGATGTTTGGAACTAAAAATAAAGTTCTTCTTAAAGATATTGATTTAATAAAATGGAAGGCAGATTTAGAACTAGATAAAGAAAAATTACAAACTATTCTTAATGAAGCTAAAAAAATTAATCCCAAAAGAGATGAAAAATTACAAAGATTAAAAGAAATAATTGTAGAAAAAATAAAAAACCCACTTAATAAAAACAATAAAAAGATTATAATTTTTACAGCATTTTCTGATACTGCACAATATTTATATGAGAATATTCATAAATGGGCTCTTGAAGAGCTTAATTTACATTCTGCAATTGTTACAGGTTCTGAAAATAATAAAACAACCTTTAAATTTCTTAAATCAAAAGATATTAATGACATATTAACTAACTTTTCTCCAATTTCAAAAGAAAGAAATAGGATATATGGGGATGTTGAAGAAGAAATTGATATTTTAATTGGAACTGACTGTATATCTGAAGGGCAAAATTTACAAGATTGTGATTATTTAATTAATTATGATATTCATTGGAACCCAGTTCGTATTATTCAACGATTTGGAAGAATAGATAGGATTGGTTCACGTAATGAAGTGATACAATTAGTGAATTTTTGGCCTAATATGGATTTAGATGAATATATAGATTTAACCAGTCGTGTAGAAAGTAGAATGGTTATGGTAGATACAACTGCTACTGGTGATGAAAACATAATTGAAGATGAAAATCAAATCAAAAATGAAGTAAGTTATAGAGAAAAACAATTAGAATGTTTACAAGAAGAGATAGTTGATTTGGAGGATATTTCTGGTGGAATTTCAATTACTGATTTGACTTTTAATGATTTTAAAGTAGAACTTATGGAGTATATGAAAGAACATAGGAAAGAATTAGAAGAAGCTCCAAGTGGAATTTATTCAATTGTAGAAATTGATAAAGAGTTTAGAGAAGAATTAAATCCAGGAATTATTTTCCTTTTAAAACAAACTAAAGGAAAAACAGAATCAAAAGATTATAATCCTCTTGCTCCATTTTATTTAGGTTATGTTAATGATGAAAAAGAAGTAGAACTTAACTATATTCATTCAAAAAGAATAATGGATTTTTATAAAAATTTATGTGCTGGAAAAAGAGAGGTATTTAAAGAGCTAGTAGCTAGTTTTAACAAAGAAACTAAAGATGGAGCTAAGATGGATAAATATTCTGACTTTTTAAAAATAGCTATTGAAAATATTTTAGGTAAAAAACAAGAAACAGGAATAAATAGCTTATTTAAAAAAGGAGGAACAAATCCAGTTAAAAATGATGTTATTGGGCTTGATGAGTTTGAATTAGTTACATTTTTGATTTTGAAATAAATATTATTGTGTTAAAGTGATTTTATGAAAATAAATGAAATATTCAATATTCCTAAAGAATGCGAAGTAGGAAGTAAAATACCTAAAAAACAATTTTATGAAAATGCTAATTTAAAAACAAGAGATAAATCTATTTTTACAGATAATATTCATAAAATTTTATGGTGTTATTCTTTAAAAGAAGAAAATATTAGAATAACAGAATATAAAGATAGTATTAGAGATTATAAGGAAGTTGAGATTTTTCATGTTTCTTTAAAAAAGGCAGATAAAATTAATCGTATTGCTGATGTAATTTTAAGAACAATTACATATCCTACACTTATTATTTTTCAATTTAATAATAAAATACAGCTTTTTGTAGCACATAAAAAAGAACATTTATCAGATTCTTCAAAGGTAACTCTTGAAGAAATCATTTCAACAGAATGGATAGATTTAGAAAATTTAGATAATATTGATAAAAAGTTATTTGAATCATTACAACTTGAAAATTTAAGTTTTAGTAATTTTTATAAATTTTATTCGGATATAGTTGATAATATTAATGTTTATAATGCTTCAAAAGCAGTTGGTAGAGATTTAGCTCTTGGAGTAAAATTAAGCCCTGATGAGATTAAAGAAATTAAAGATGAAATTGATAGGATAAATGATGAAATTAGTTTAAAAAGAAATCAAAGCAAAAAAGAAACTCAGTTTAATAAGCAAATGGAATTTAATATTGAAATCCATAATTTACAGGAAGAAATTAAAAAATTAGAAGGTAGGTTAGTATAATGGAAGAAACTCAGTTAGATGGAAAAAGTAAGGATATTGTAGCGGAAAATGTAGAAATTATGAAAAAACTTTTTCCAGAAATAGTAGTTGAAGATGGAATTGGGATTCAACTCAAAGGTTATTAACATGTTCCAAAAAATCAATATTAAAAATTTAGGCATATTCAAGGATTATGAATGGGACAAGTTCATTGGGAAAGATAAAACATTTAAAAGAGGCAACATATTTTATGGGGAAAATTATGTTGGAAAAACAACATTTTCAAAATTATTCACATTTCTTGAAACAAAAAAACCTCCCACAGGATTAAAAAATCCAGATTTTGAACTTGTAATTAACAAAAATAAAAAAATCAATCATAATAATATTGAAAAAGAAAACAATAAGGTAAAGGTTTATAATTCTGATTTCAAGAAATTAAATCTCAGCTTTTTTACAGATAAAAAAGATGGAAAAGTTAACTCATTTGCTATTTTGGGTAGTAAAAATTTAGATTACGAGCAAGAAATTAGTGATTTAGAAGAAAAACTAAGCATAATTAATAAAGAATTAGAAGATGAGAAATTAGTTTTACAAAGTCATAAAAAACAAAGAAAAAGTTTAGATAATAAATTAGAAAAAAAATTAGCTGACAAAGCATCTGAAATTAAGAGGAATGTTAATTTATTTGATTTTAGTGGAAAAAAGAAAGCGTATAACATCACTGATATTAGAGGTGAAATTAAAGAAATTACCGAAAATGGAACTGAAAAATTGTCAAATGATGAAAAATCAAGAATAGAAAGAACAATACATGAAGAAGAAAAGATTAATCTCGATGAATACAGCCAAAATATTTTTAATTTTTATAAGGAACTTTCTCAAGCTGAAGATTTATTAACAAAAGAACTTAAACCTAGTAAAACCATTAATTATCTACTCGAAGATTCAAAATTACAAAATTGGGTTAAAACTGGTGTCGAACTAAACAGAAAAAGATCTACTTGTGCTTTTTGTGGGCAAAATATTGATGGCTCTCTTTTTGAAAGATTGGACTCTCATTTCACTAAAGAAGTGAATTTATTTGAAAAAAGAATTGATGAAACAATAATAAACATTGAAAATCAAATTAATAATTTAGAAAATAATGTTAAGATTGAACAGAAAAATTTTTATGAAATATTTGATAATGAAGTTAATAAGTTTTCCAAATCATTTGAAAAATCAAAGAATGATTGTATTAATGATTTAAAACTTATTAAGGAAAAATTAGAAAATAGAAGAAGTAATATCTTTAAATTATCTAAAATCGAATTTGACTTGAATATTAATAATAATGAATGGAATTTATCAATAGAACACTTAATCACTGAATTAAATAATATTATTGAACAAAATAATGAATATTCAAAGAAAATAGCTGATGAAAGAGTTAAATCTAGAAAAACACTCAGGATAGACCATATAAATCATTTTTTGGAGGATATTGATTATTTTAATGAGATGGATGAAATAAATAAAATAATAAACAAAATTTCAAGTCATGATGAGAAAGTGAAAAGTCTAAATGAAGAAATTTCAAATTACTCTAATAAAATCGCTACTTTAAACTCAAAATTAAGTGATGAAAGAGCAGCAGCTAATGAAATTAATAATTATCTATCTAATAAATTAGGGCACCCTTCATTGAAACTTGATTTTATTGATAAAAATAATGAGTTTGTTATATATCGTAATGGCAATGAGAAAGCTGAAAATTTAAGTGAAGGTGAAGAGAATTTGATTTCATTCTGCTACTTTTTAACAACATTGAAAAGCATTTCTGATCGAAAAAATTATACAATTTTCATTGATGATCCAGTAACAAGTCTTGATTCTAATAATATATTCACAATATTTGCTCTTATTGACTCAGAAATATTTAGGAGCGATTTCAAACAAATTTTTTTAACTACACATAACTTAGATTTATTAACCTATTTATACAAAACTGATTCCCATGAGGGAATAGAAAAATTTGTAATAGAAAAATACTTTAAAAATGATCAAGAAAATGGAAAAATAGTTTTAATGCCCAATTATTTAAAAAAATATCCCACTGAGTTTATTTACCTATTTGATCAAATAAATATAGTATATACTGAAGAAAAAAACGAATCTAATTTCCATTCATTCCATAATTTCCCAAATAATGCAAGGAAATTTTTAGAAAGTTATTTGTTTTTTAAATTTCCAGATTATAATATGAGAACTTATGATAAATATGTTAAATTTTTCAATGATGAACATTCTGTGGCTATTGTTAATAGAGTTCTCAATGAATTTTCACATACTGAAAATAAGTTTGATAGACCAATGCACACATTTAACACAACTGAATTCAAGAATGTAGCAAAAATTATTTTAGATACAATAAGATCTAATGATTCAGATCAATACAATTCGTTTATAGATACTATATCTTCAAAATAGAGATTTAAAAAAAAGTACAAACTAAAGATTATTAATTAAAAGGGTATTAATCATAAATTATCTATGCAAATAATTATTAAATCTTTTAAAATGGTGATAAAATGTTAGAATCAAAATTAAATGCTGAAAGTTTAGATATTTTAAATGAAAATATAATTAAACTAAAAGAGTTATTTCCAGAAATAGTAACAGAAGATAAAATTGACTTTGATAAATTTAAACAAATCTTTGGAGATTATATTGAAGAATCAAATGAAAGATACAATTTTACATGGCATGGAAAATCAAAAGCTATCCAATTAGCTCAATCCCCCTCAACAGGGACCTTAATACCGTGTAAAGAAGAAAGTAAAAATTGGGACACTACAAAAAACTTATACATTGAAGGAGATAACTTAGAAGTTCTTAAATTGATTCAAAAATCTTATTATGGTAAAATTAAGATGATTTATATTGATCCTCCATATAATACTGGAAAAGATTTTGTATATTCTGATAATTACAAAGACAACTTAGAGAACTATCTTCAAATAACTGGACAAGTCGCACCTAGAAACTCAGGAGAGAGAGAGAGAGAGAGAGCATTGGTATTAAATTAAGTACAAATCCCGAAACTAGTGGAAGATATCATACAAACTACCTAAATATGATATATCCTAGACTGAAATTAGCAAGAAACCTATTAACTGATGATGGTGCTATTTTTATCAGTATTTCTGATGGAGAGGTTGAAAATATAAAAAAGATTTGTAATGAAATTTTTGGAGATTATAATTTCGTTGGGAATATTATTTGGAATTCTACTAAGTCTGTAACTAATACTGCTTTAATATCTGTTTCTCATACATATAATCTAATTTATTTTAAAAATATGGATTATTTTGTAAAAAATAGGGGAGAATTTAGGCTCCCTGATGATGGTGAAGGATTTTCAAATTTGGATAATGATTCAAGGGGGTTATGGAAAGCTGATCCTTTTCAAGTTGGTGGTTGGAGACCTAATCAACAATATGGGATAACTAATCCAAATACTGGAAAAACTTATTATCCAAATGCAAATTGCAGTTGGAAAAATGATTTTGATAGATTTCAAGAATTATTAAAAGATAATAGAATTGTTTTTGGAAAAGATGGGGAAAGTGCCCCTCAAAGAAAAAGATTTATTTGGGAAGCAAAAGAAAGAGGAAAAGTTTCTAAGACTTGGTGGGATGATGTTGAAACCACAACCAATGGAACTCAACTTTTAAAAAAGATATTTGGGGGTAAATCTTTGTTTGATAATCCTAAACCAATTGAATTAATTCAGAAAATGTTATATTTGGGAACCAGTGAAAATTCAATTGTTTTAGATTTTTTTTCAGGGTCTGCTACAACAGCACATGCTGTCATGAAATTAAATAGTGAAAACAATGAAAATAGAAAATTCATAATTGTCCAAATCCCAGAACCTACAGATGAAAAATCAGAAGCATATAAAGCAGGATACAAAAATATAGCTGAAATTGGAAAAGAAAGAATAAGAAGAGCAGGAGATAAAATACTTTCAGAAAGTGAAAATAAAGAATTAGACATCGGATTTAAAGTATTCAAATTAGACTCTTCAAATTTAAATAAATGGAATCCTGATTATAATAATTTAGAACAAACTTTGATAGATTCATCGGAAAACTTAGTTCCTGGAAGAACAGAATTAGACTTAATATATGAAATAATGCTTAAATATGGTATTGATTTAACACTAGCTATTGAAGAATATGTTATAGATAATAAAAAAATATACTCAATAGGATTTGGCTCTCTATTAATATGTTTAGATGATAATATCACTAAAGAAATAGCTACAGAAATAATTAAACTTAAAAATGAATTAGCTCCTGAAACTATTCGTGTTGTCTTCAAAGATAATGGCTTTGCAAGTGATAGTGATAAAACTAATATTAAAGAAACCTTAAAAAGTAATGATATCGATGAGTTTATAACTATTTAAATTATGACTTTCAATTTTCAAAGAAAAATCTAAATATATGTTTTTATTTAAAAAGTAATACAACACCTTACAGAAATGTGAAAAGTTTAGCACCCTAATTAATATTATTTAAATACTTGTTTTTATAAATATATTATAAGTTTTCTTATAAGAAAAAATTGTATATTTTTTTAAATAAGTTTTCTTATAGGAAAAGATTCTATAATTACTTATATTTTTTTTCTTATAAGAAAATACTTACAGTAATTAATTGAATTATTAAAAAAATTATCGAAATAAGGAATTAATATGATTAAAAGAGAGTTATATTTAAATGAAATTAAGCCATTTATTAATAAACATTTCATTAAGGTTTTAACTGGAGTTAGACGCTGTGGCAAATCAACAATACTTGAACAAATTATCCAACTATTAAAACAAAAAGGAATAAAAGATGAAAACATTATTTTAATAAATTTTGAGCTAGATGAGTATTTTAATATTAGAAACAAAGATCAATTAAAAGAATATATCAATAAACTTGTTAAAAATAATAAAGAAAAGAAATATTTATTCTTAGATGAAGTCCAAAAAGTTGAAGGTTGGGAAGAGCTTGTTAACTCTTATTTAGCTAAAGATAAATTTGACATTTATATTACAGGATCAAATGCTAAACTTCTATCTGGTGAGTTGGCTACTTATTTAAGTGGAAGATATGTTGAAATAAAAATTTATCCATTTTCATTTAAAGAATTTTTGAAATATAAAGAATTAAAAGAGAAAACAAAATCAGAAAAAGACTATAAAAAACTTTTTAATGAATATATGAAATATGGTGCTATGCCTTCTACATTAGGGTTTAATGATAAAGAAAAGATTAAAATTTTTAGAGATTTATATAATTCAATTATTCTTAAAGATGTTGTTCAAAGAAATGAAATTAGAGATATTGATTTATTAGATAGAATAGTTAGGTTTACAATGGCAAACATAGGACAATTATTTTCTGCAAAAAATATAGTAAATTATTTAAAAAAAGACAAAGTGAGTATTTCAACAAAGACTATTTATAACTACTTATCTTATCTTGAAGATGCTTGTTTAATTAATAAAGTTAGAAGAGAAGACTTAATCGGGAAAAAACTTTTAAATTATATAGAAAAATTTTATGTAGTAGATTTAGGTTTTCGCCAAATCATTTATGGGAAGAATATTGAAGATATAGGTCAAACTCTTGAAAATATAGTGTATAATGAATTAATTAGGAAAGGATATGATATAACAATTGGTAAATTCTATGAAAAGGAAGTGGATTTTGTTTGTAAAAAAAATAATAAAACTATTTATATACAAGTTACATATATTTTAGCAGATGACAACACAATAAAAAGAGAATTCGAACCTTTAACTAAAATAAATGATAATTATCCTAAATATGTTTTTTCAATGGATGACTTTGATAGATCCAGACAAGGAATAAAACATGTAAATATTGTTGATTTTTTAACTGGAGAAATGGATAAATGAAAATTATAATTGAATGGTTTTAAAATTAAGTGATAAATAAGTGATTATTATGATAGAATCAAAACTTGATGGGGAAAGTAAGAATATTTTAGAAGAGAATATAGCTAAAATGAAAGAATTTTTCCCAGAGATACTAACAGAAGATAAAATAGACTTTGATAAATTAAAAACTATACTTTCAGAAGAAATAGACGAGTCCCCAGAAAGATACAAATTCATATGGGCAGGAAAGAGTAAAGCTATAGCTGAAGCTCAGAAGCCTTCAACAGGGACATTAAGGTGGCAATCATTATATTTTTTTATTTAGTTAATATATCTTTATTTTTAGTATAAAGAATAAAATAAGTTATTTAGAATTTATTAATATTGCCAAAAATTGGTTTTCGACTATAATATGGATATTATATAATAGAATACTACTTTTGTTAATTTAGCTTAAATAATTTTTCATATAATACAACTGAAAAAATAAAAAATCAGAACTTCCAGTTTTGATTTTCAAAAAATTGATTTGTATTTAAATAATTAACTCCTAATTTATTACAAACAAAAGGAATTCTCATTTCACTCCTTTGGTTCTCTTGGGTAATTATAGTATAATCATTATGTAGTCCTACACATATTAATATTGGGTCAGCTAATGATTCTCCATCACACCATAATGTATCATAAACTTTAAATCCTTCTAGTTCTTTTAAATTATCCATTTCTTCATTAGATGCATCAATAAAAAAATTTCCAGTCATATCGTGAAAAGTTGTCCAGAAATTCCGATCTTCTGTTGATAATTCAGTTTGGACTTCTTTAAGTGAAATTAATTCTTTATTTAATATCATATCTTCAATATTATCCCATAAACTTATAAAAACATTAGTAGGATAATTTCGTTTTAAATGTATCAAAGAATCTGTATCAATAATAAAACACATTTAAATCACTTGAATAATTAAAAAATTTCATCATATAAAGAATCTATTGAATCAATAGGCAAATTTAAATATCTTTTGAATTCTGTAGGACCTATTATCTCATTTTCATAAGCAGAGACAATGAATCTTGAAAATGGCTTTCCATCATACTTTTTAACTTTTTTAACTGGAGCCATGCCTCCACCTTTACTATTTTTAAGCCTTTCCTTTTCTTTATCTTTTAATCTAGCATTATGTTCTTTTAATGTGGTTATAGTCGAATTTTTGAAATTTTTTGATGTTTTGCCTAATTTATATAGTTGTATAATTACTGTTTGTTTACTCACACCATAAATATGGGATAATACTCCTAATTGTCTTGAAGTCCATTCTTCACTTTCATAATCTTTAACTGATTGATTTTTAGATATTTTTGCATTTTTAAGAGATTCAAGTGGAATTAAAACTTCAGAGGTAATTTGGTTACATAAAAATTCTTTTTTATTATCTATATCAACATCACATATAGTGCTTACACCCATCATTAAATGAGCTAATTCGTGAATTAAAGTAAAAATTCTCCTATTAGGTTTATTTTTTCCATTTAATAAAATTATAGGGCATTTATCATAATATAGGGATAATCCACTCATTTCATTTTCTGAAACATTTTCAGTTTCAAAAATTAATATGCCTAACTCTGAAACTTCTTCTTTCCATTCATATAAAAATTTTGAATGTAAATAATCCTTATTTCCACTATCATTTTTAATCCATTCTGATTGTTTTTCAAGAGAAACCCCTAATAAATTTCTAATAGCTTTAGCAAAATGTTGTACTGTTTCTTTATTATAATTAACTTCTTTTTCAATAACATTTTTAGAAAAATCTTTTATTTTCATGTTCATTTCATTTTGAATATTTATATATACAGTTCTACGAAACTTAGCTTTATTAATCTCTAAATTTAAATCTGAACTAAATTTAGTAATTTTATCATCTGAACGGAACTCTATAATATCCATTTCATCGATTTTTGGAGGTTCTGATCTCAAATAAAATACTGGAGGTCTCTTATATTTTTTAGCTAAATTCCTTAAATCTTTCCAGGTAGGCTTTAAATCATCATTTTCCCATAAGGGAGCATTGTTAAGAGACTTCGGTAAATCTTCAAACTCGAATCCTGCATTTTTTCTAGCCCATTTAATCATAGCAGGATTAACATTAACTCTATAGCTCATTTTATCCCATTTATTAAAAATTTATTAGTTATTATTATATTGTACTTGCATTTATATTAAATTTTTCCATATATAATTTACATTATAAAAGAAAGATTCTAAAATTTATGAGAATTAAGAAAGATGATTTTTATATATGGCTATTAATAAGAGATTATGATATAAAATCTTATAAAATTATATATGAGAATTTCTATAAACTCCAATATAAATATTTTTATTTGCTATTTGTATTTTTTTTGTGAATTTATTTTTTTTGTGTGTTCTTTAAATTGATATAGAAAGGTTTATATAGGATAATATATATATTTAATACCATGTATGACTTGAATAATTATTTTAT
This sequence comes from Methanobrevibacter curvatus, assembly GCF_001639295.1. Taxonomy (GTDB): domain Archaea; phylum Methanobacteriota; class Methanobacteria; order Methanobacteriales; family Methanobacteriaceae; genus Methanoflexus; species Methanoflexus curvatus. The sequence continues at coordinate 38,837 of NZ_LWMV01000011.1, forward strand.
AAATAAACAGTATGCGAAAGTTGAAGAGTTAGGTGATCGTTTG
>NZ_LWMV01000012.1 GCF_001639295.1 Methanobrevibacter curvatus
GTCTTAATATATCTTTTTGTTATAAATACTTTTTATTTTATTTAAATTCATTTTTTTTAAAAATACATACATTTATATGTAAAAAAAAATAGATTACAGTTGAAGTTTAACATAGATATTTTTAAATTTTATTTAAAAAAATTGAATAAAAAATATAAAATTTTTCATTAAACTTTTATTGTTTTCAATTGAAATTTTTTATTTTAATAATTTTTATTTTAATTTTTATAATTTAATAAGCTTTTTTTGTTAAAAGTTTTATTTTAATAAATATTAATATCTTAATTAATTTTTCAATAATATTTTAATGAATTATAATGTTCTTAACAGATTAATATTCTTAATGGATTATAATATTTTTAATTAATATTTTAAATGTTTAATTTTTTATATAATTTTTTATTTTTTATATGATTTTTTATTTTTTTTATATAATTTTTTTTATATAATTTTCTTAAAAATTTATTTTTATTTTTAAAATGTCGAGTGATAAGATGGGGAATATGTTTGATGAAATAATGGGGAGAGATTATGTTTCTATTTTTAAGGATAAGAAATACTTAGACCATAAATACATACCGAATAATCTACCACATAGAATAGACCAAATTAAAGTGATAGCTAAATATTGGATTGAAGCATTATACAATACATCGCCTACCAATATTACAGTATTTGGCAAAACTGGTACAGGTAAAACTGCAGCTGCAAAGTTTGCAATGAAAGAATTAAAAGGATCTTCTAATGCTAAAGAAGTATTTGTAAAGACTGAATACATTAGATGTACTGATTATACAACAGAATATCAAGTCATAGTAGAATTATGTCAAAGAATGGGTAGAGATGTTCCAGATAGAGGATGGACAAAGCATGAAGTAATGAAAGCATTTAGAGACATATTTAGACGAAATGCCTTTGGAAAAAACATGATATTGATTGTTGTTTTAGATGAAATTGATGTTCTTCTTGAAAAAGATGGAGATGGCATATTATATACTTTAACTCGTACTGAAAATGTGTCCATTCTTTCTATAAGTAATTATGTTGATTTTAAAAAATTTATACAACCACGTGTAATGAGTAGTTTATGTGATAAAGAAGTTGTTTTTCCACCATACAATGCAGAACAACTCATAGATATTTTAGATGATAGGGCACAAATGTCTTTTAATCAAAACACATATGATGAAGAGGTAATAGCTTTATGTTCTGCTTTAGCAGCAAGAGATGAAGGAGATGCAAGATATGCTCTTGACCTTTTAAAAACTTCAGGAGAAATAGCCGAAGAAAATGGAGACTCAAAAATTTTAACCTCACATGTTAGTCTTGCTAAAGATAAAATAGAACATAACACAATTACAGATATTTTAATTTCTCTTCCTATTCAACAACAGAGAATTTTAGAAGCTTTATTAAGACTTACACATGAGAATGAGGAGATAACTTCTGGTAAGTTATATGATACATATCAGGAAGTTTGTAGAGGAGATACAAGTGTTTCCTACAGAAGAATTTTTGATTTAATTAACCAATTAGAATTGCTTGGAATTATTTCCACTAACACAATATCTAAAGGAAGAGGCAAGGGTAGAACAAATATAATTTCTTTGCAATGTGATTCAGAGTTAATTGAAAAGAATATATTGTCTACATACTAATAGATTTATTAGATAAATAAATTTAACTTATTTCTCTACTTTTTTTAATTTATTTCTTTATTCTTTTAACTTATTTCTTTATTTTTTTAATTTTTTTTTAATTTAGTTAATTGATATGTCAACTATATTTTTATTTTTTTTTAAAATTTTTAATTTTTCTTATTTTTTTATAAAACTTTACATTTTTAAAATTTTTATTTATAATGTATAATGGAATTTAAATAGATATATTTATTAAAGATTTAAAAATAAAATATAATTAAATCAATATTAAATATAATTAACATTGAAATATTATTAAATAATATTCTTATAAACCTTAGGTGATAAAATTTTTAAATTAAAAAATGTTATTTCTATAAAAGATTTTGATAAAAAAGACATTGAATATATTTTAAACAAAGCTAAAAAAATGGAAAAAATAGCTGAAAGTAATGAATACTCTAATGATTTAAAAGGAAAGATTTTAGGAATGATGTTTTATGAGCCATCTACTCGGACTCGATTGTCTTTTGAAACATCTATGAAGCGATTAGGTGGAAGTTGTATTGGTTTTGTTGGTATTGATGCAAGCTCTGTTTCTAAAGGTGAAAATCTTGCTGATACTTCTAAAATGCTTGAAAGCTATAGTGATGCCATTGTTTTAAGACATTCCTTAGAAGGAGTTTCTAAATTTATTTCTGATATAGTCGATGTTCCTGTAATAAATGCTGGTGATGGAGCAGGACAACATCCAACACAAACATTGTTAGATTTATATACAATGAAAAAAGAGCTAGGAAAATTAAAGGACTTTACTGTTTCTTTAGTTGGAGATTTAAAGTATGGAAGAACAGTACATTCTTTAGCTTATGCATTAGCTTTATTTGGAATAAACATGAACTTTGTATCACCTAAAGAATTATCCATGCCTGATGAAATTTTACATGATTTAGAAAAAAATAACATATCTTTTAATCAAACAAATGATATTAAAGATATTTTAAATAATTCTGATGTATTATATGTTACTAGAATACAAAAAGAAAGATTTCCTGATGTTGAAGAGTATTCTAAAATAAAAGGAGCTTATTTAATTGATAAAAAACTAATTGAAGGAAAAAATTTAATAGTTATGCATCCTTTACCAAGAGTAGATGAAATATCTCACGATATTGACAACACTAAGTATAATACTTATTTTAAACAGGCTTTTAATGGTGTACCTGTTAGAATGGCTATTTTGAATACATTGATTAAAAATAAGTTTTGAAAAATAAAAAGGATAATAATGCTGATAAGAAAATTGATTCAAAAAAAGAATATAAAGAACTCTACAAGTTAACAGATAAAAAATATCCTTTAAATGTACCTAAGTTTAATTTTAGTTAAGATTAAGAAAAAATCCTGTATAAAAATCTTGTATAATTAATGTATAAATTAATCACTTAACTTTAAATGGGCAGAACATTCTTTTAAAGCATCTTTGACTGTACAATCTAAGGGAATAGCTTTAATTCCTAATTTTCTTAGTTCTATTTGAGGTTCCTTTCCTATTTTTGAGCATAGTACTGCTTTACAATCTTCTATTAAATCTATACTTCCTCTCCATCTTTCTGTGTGTTCTTGTAATGTTAGGTCAGTCTTTTCTCTTAATTCTTGGAAGTTGTTTTCATCTTCTTCTATGTTAAATATGAAGAATTGGTTGGCATCTCCAAAATGTAGGTCTACTTCTTTTCCATTAGTTGATGCAACAGCTATTTTCATTTATTTTCCTCCTCCTTTTATACTTAGCATTTCATTATCTTTTTCTTTATTTTCATTAAAATCTAATTGAAATTCTTCTTTAGCTATTTTATATCCTTCTTCGTCATAGTAGTAATCTAAAATCATATTTGTCATGGAATCTACAAATTTAATTGAACCATTGTATCCAAAATAACTTATTCTTTGTGTTCCTAACCTATCAAATATTGGGAAACCTACTCTGTATAATGGAATATTTTCCTTTTTAGCTATTGAGCTTCCATAGGCATTTCCTATTAACACATCTACTTTATGATTATTTAAAACTTGTTCTAAATCATAAAGATCTTTATTTTCAAGTACTATTGGATTATAATCCTGGTAAGATTCTTTTATATCTTTTATTAGCTCTTCCATATCTTTTCTAAATATTTCACTTTCTATCCCTATTGCTAAAACTTCTGGAATCATTCCCATTTCACTTGTTAAATTTGCAAGCCCTATAACCATATCAGGATCACCGAAAATAGCTACTTTTTTTCTATAATTATATGAATGAGCATCTACTAAAGCATCTTGTAATCTTCCTCTATCCCTTAAAACCTTTTCTGAAACTTTTGTATTTGTTAGTGTAATTAAATTATTTATAAATTCATCAGTGTATTTAATTCCTATTGGGCTATGAGAGGAAATAGCTCTTACATTAAAAGTTTCTTCAAGAAATTTAGCTCCACTGTAACAATGTTTTGAAATAGCTATTGTAGCTATTGAGTTTGCACTATCTTCTAATTCTTCTTTTGTTGTTCCATATTGGTGTAGTTCTAATGTACTTTCATCTAATGGACCATCTAAGTTTTCACTATTATCAGTTAAAATAATGGCATCAATATTTAGGTCTTTTAAGATTTCTTTTATCTTTTTTGTATTTCCTGGAGATTGAAAACCCATTACAATATTTACTTTATCATTTTCAATTGTTTTTCTTGCAAAATGTCTTAGCATTGATAAAATAGCTTTATCATAGCCTTCAATATGACTTCCAGCATAGCTGGGAGTTTCTATTGAAAACATTTCAGGTAATTTTAATCCAATATTCGCATCTTCAAATTTTGATATAGCACCATAAACATCATCCCCTATTGTTTCAGTTAAACAAGTACTCATAACTCCTATAATTTCTGGGTTTTGTTTTTCAGATATATTTTTAAGCCCTTTTAGTAAATTAGCTTCGCCTCCATAGATTACAGTTTTTTCACTAAGTGATGTTGATGCTACTTCAATTGGCTCTCTAAAATGACGAATAAGTTGAAAACGCATGTAAGTTGCACACCCTTGAGATCCATGAATAAGTGGCATAGCATTTTTTACTCCCATCATTGCTTGAACAGCTCCCATTGGCATACACATTCTTGATGGATTTAAAACTGCGAATTTTTTATCATAATCTCCATTATTTTGACAATTTTTCATTTTTAACCTCCTTTTTTTATAAATTCTAGAGCATTTAATTATAATATTATAATAGAACCATTTTTCAAAAATTTTATAGTAGTTAATAAATTTTTTAGATTTTTTACACTTTTTACATTTTTTTTTTTTTTTTTAATGCTTATTCAAATCTTACAAATGGTTTTGAATGGTTTTTTTGCAACTTTCCAAACATTTGTTGAAACCGCTGCATCTACTTCTTTTGCAAATTCTAAAAAGCCTTTAAACCCTGCAAAAGCTGATATTCTATCATGATTAAAGTCACAAAAAGCTACTCCTAATTTTAAAGCAATGTATTTTTCCTTTGCTCCTGAAATTAATAGATTTGGTTTGTATTTTTTTAATAATTTCATTAGCTCAGTTGAATTTGCATCATCTACTATTAAAGTTCCTTCTTTAACAACATCTCTAATATTTTCATAGTCTTCTTTTATCCCATTTTTAGTTCCACTCATTATAACTTCCATACCTAACTCTTCAAAAGCCCTGACTAATGACCATGCCTTATTTCCTCCCACATAAAGGGCTACAGTTTTACCCTTTAATCTGCTTCTGTAGGTTTTAAGTTTTTCATCTAAATTTTTTAAGCCATTTTCAATCAATACCTGTGCTTTTTCTTTCATTTTATTATCATTAAAAAATTCAACTATTTCTGTAATACTGTTAATTGTACTATCTATTCCAAAGAAATTAACTTTTAATGAAGGAATATTGAATTTTTTTTCCATTTTCTTTGCAAGATAATTTGAAGATTTTTGGCATTGAACAATATTTAATTTAGCATTATGGGCTTTTGCTATGTCTTCAACTTTACTATCTCCAGTTATAGCACTAATAATTCTAATTCCTAAAAATTCCAGTAAAGGCTTAACTCCCCATAAATCCCCAGCTACATTAAATTCTCCAACAATATTTATATCAAAGGGAGTTTCATCTTCTAAATTCCCAGTTCCTATAAGGTTATCTATTAAAGCATCACAGCCAATCCAATGACCTTTAGTTTTATTATGGTCTTGAAAACCTTCTGATTGAACAGGAATTACTCTAGAACCTGTAACTTCTTCTGCTTTTTTACAAACTGCAGATATATCATCACCAATTACTCCAGATACACATGTTGCATAAACAAAAATAGCTCCAGGATCATGGAGTTTATTAAGTTCAATTATTGAATCATAAAGTTTTCTTTCTCCTCCAAAGATAATATCAGATTCAGTTAAATCTGATGAACACCCTTGTTTATATAACTTAGAATCTGAAGATTTACTTCCCCTAATATCCCATGTACATGAAGCACATCCAATTGGACCATGTACAAGATGTAAAGCATCAGTAATTGGCATTAAAACTATTCTTGCTCCACCAAAAACACAAGTTCTTTGAGTCACAGTTCCAGGTATTCCAGGAGTATCACATTCTGGTAAGGATAAATTTCCAGATTTTATGCATATATGGCTTTCTCTTGACTTAAAAGTTTCAATTATTTCACTACTACAAGTTTTTTCATTATCCATAGCTATTTACTCTCTTTACTTATTTTAATATTTTCTAATATTTGTTTCATGATAATATTCATTATTGTAATTAAATACTGAGTTAAATATTGTACAATTTAATAAAATAATAATTAAAGTATTGTAATTTTTTTTTTAATGCATTTTTATATTATAACTACTTAAATCTATTTATTTTTTAAAGAATTATTTTAATATAGATTGAACTATCTATATA
>NZ_LWMV01000013.1 GCF_001639295.1 Methanobrevibacter curvatus
ATAATATTATTATTAATTTTATTTATTATTTCTGTTTTGTTTGTAGTACTAATTTATATTACTTTTATGAAATTTTTTAATAATTAAAATCTTCTATATTAATATAATTTTAATTATTTTTATTACCATTTAATTTATTTTTTCTTTATATAATATAAGAACATATGTTAATAAGCTAATTTAGAGATTAATAATCTTATTTTTAATAAAAAAATATAAAAAATTGTTTATTTTTAATATAAACAAGAATTTCTATTTTATATGCTTATTATCTCCAATTATGCTCTTTTTATCTATTTAATTAATTTAATAAATATTAACCCTTTAATTAATTTTTTTTTATTAAAATAAATATTGCTTTAATATTATTTAAAAAGTCTAAGAGTGTTAGATTCTAAAAAAAGCTTATTTGCATCTACTAAATTGTCGATTATAGATTGGATTTTTCCAGAAGTCTTTTTTGATATTGATTTAAAACCAAAATTTTTACCAGTTAATTTAATGGCTTGTTTAACATCAATAGGCGAATTATTTAAAATAACAAATTTAAGACTTTCTTCAATCTCTTTATCTGAAATAATGTCTAAATTTGGTTTTTCACGCATTCTAATGGCAATCTTATGATTTTTATTTAAAAATATAAATTCTCCATCCATATGAATTTCATTTTCATCAACAGATTTTAAAATAGATTCATTAACAATTTTTTTAAGTTTAACTCCTGATCTTTGCATATGATAATTGTCTCTAACCCTTAAAATAAGCTCAGATATATGAATTGGTCCTTCAATTTCAACAATTTTATTAACTGTTTTTGTAATTTCACTAATTGGAGTAGTATAAAAATCTTTATTACTTGGAACTAAATTTAAAGCCATTTTATAACTTGTAATATTTATTTCATTGTTATTTACTTTCTTTTTTGCTATATTTCCTTCATTCAATATTTGTGAGTTATCAATATTTGAATAGCTACTATTTAGTTCTTTTTCATCTAATTTGCGACTTAAATCAAAATTTGTTATATTAAAATCTTCATTTATATTCTCATCAAAGTCAAATTCAGTATCTTTGAAATTTTCATCTATAAATTCATCTAAATTTAAGCCTAAATCTAATTCAGCATCAATTTTACCAATTGAATTATTATTACTACTACTATTACTATTATTATCATAACTACTGCTATGATTACTATTATTATAATTATTATAACTATTATGCTTTATTTCTGTAATGTTTTTGTTTGTATCTTTATTATTTTCTTCTTTTTCTTCTTCTTTTTCTTCTTTATTCTCTAATATTAAATTAATTTTTGAATCTAATTTAGAAATAAAATTAAGTTTATCTATATCATTAACATAAGTAATATTCTTATCAGAATCATAATTTTTAATTTTAATATTCTCTTCATATAAATTTTCACATTTATTCTGATTTTTTAAATGGGTGATATAGTTCTCTTTATCAATTTCATTTAATGCACTACTCTCATTTTCTTGAATTTCTTCAATTTGTATTTCTTCTCGTTGTGTTTTATTTTCATCTATTTCTTCTTCAATTTCTTTAATTTCTTTAATTTCTTCAACTTTATTGTTTTCTATTTTATCTAGGTTTTTTTGTATTTTATGATCTTTTTCCATGTCGTCTTGGTTTTTTAATTCAAATTCTCCATTAAGAAAATTTTCTTCATAAGTATCATTATTTTTATCTAATATTTTTAATTCTTCTTTTTTTTCTTTTTCTTTATTTTCTTCTTCTGCTTTTTCTTCTTCTGCTTTTAAATTTAAATCATCTATGTGTATTATATCTGTTTTTTCGTTGTCTTCTTCATCAGATTCAATATCATATTCTTCATATTCTTCATCATCATATTCTTCATCATCATATTCTTCATTTGAATCTTCTTCTAATTTTTCTAATTCTTTTTCTTTAGCGATTTGTGCTTCTAATGCTTCTTGTTTTCTTTGTTCCAATAATTGTTTTAGTTTTATTTTTTCTTTTTCCTTTTTTTTAACAATTTTCAATTGTTTATCTTTAGTTTTTTCAATAAAATCTAATAGCTTATTTTTTGAAAGTTCAGGGTTTCTATACCAATCTGTTGACCATAGGTGATAAATATTCCAATCTAAACCTTTTAAAACTTGATCTCTTAATCTGTCTCTGTCTCTTGAAACTCTTGAAGAAGAGTAATTTTCACTATCTAGCATAATCCCAAGTAGGTACTCTCCAGGATTATTTTCATTTACTACTGCTAAATCAATTTTAAAAGCAGCAGTTCCAACATTTTTTTCAACTTTATAATCTTCACTTTCTAAAAATGAAGCTATTGCATTTTCAAGTGAAAGAATATTCCCTTTATCTTTTTTAGGATTTATACCCTTTGAGAGATTTTCACCATATTCTAAGAAATTTTTAAGTGCTTTAAGGCCAAATGGAGGATTGTGATTTAAATGAATGTCAAAAGACTTAAAGTTTGTAAAAACAACACATTTTTCCCTTGCTCTTGTTATTAAAACATTTAATCTTCTCTCACCCCCTTCTTGGTTAAGAGGACCAAAATTATAGGTCATATTTCCCTCATTATCATATCCATAACCTACACTTATGAAAATTACATCTCTTTCATCTCCTTGGATTGTTTCAAGATTCTTAACAAAGAAATGTTTTTCTAAATTTTCAGAGAAATTTTGTTCAAGTTCAGGATTTTGTTTTCTTAAAAATTCAAGTTCTTCTAAAATTGCATTTCTTTGAGCAACTGAAAAAGTTCCCACACCTAAACTTTTTGTATCTCCATAGGTTTCAAAATGATTGATAACCTCTTTTGCAACATTTTGAGCTTCCAATCTATTAGAAGAAGTATTTCCTTTGTCATATACAGTTTTTTCATCATACTTTAATTTTAAACCTAAGTCTTCATTGGTGTGACTTGGTGATGGATAAACCAATAGCTCACCATCATAGAATTCTTGATTTGAGATGTTAATTAATGATTCATGTCTACTTCTATAATGCCACTTTAACATTTTAACAGGAAAAGACATTTTACATAAATGAAGAATACTTTCCATATCAATGGCTGTAGCGATTTCTTCATCTGATTCATCAGATACAACTTGATCAAAAAATGATGTGGGTGGAAGCTGTTGGGTATCACCCATAACAACACCTGTTTTAGCCCTTAAAAATGCACCGAGGGCATCTTCAGGTTTAACTTGACTTGCCTCATCAAAGATTACAACATCAAATATTAACTTTTCATTCATAGGATCTAAATATTGAGCAATGGAAAGTGGACTCATCATAAAACAAGGTTTAATTTCTTTAATGATTCCTCCAGCTTTTTCTAATAGCTTTCTAAGTGGAATATGACCAGATTTTCTTGTAAATTCTCCAGCTAAAACCTTAGCTTCTTCGTTATCTGTTGCACCATAAATTTTTGGAATATTCTCATTTAACTTGTTGAATATTCTTTTTCTATTGATTTCTAAGATTTTTTTATCTAATTTTCTAAATTCTTTAATTTTATTACAGTGTAGTTCTCCAATAAATTGATTTAAGTATTCATTCTCTCTAAACAATATATTTAAAAGCCCATCAGCAAAATTACCATACACCAAATATTTAATATCTTCCTTTTTAATTTTTCTTTTTTCAATTACTTTTATAAACTCAATGGACACAGGATTAGTTATATTTCTCTTTGTGTTAAGATATTGTGAGAAAAGGTGAAGTGAAGGCAGTTGAGTCTTCCAAAGATTGATTTGGTTTTCCCATTCTCTAAAGCTAACCTCTTCTTTTTCTTTTTTAAATATTAACTTAGACCTTGGATTTAACTTATTTTCCAGTCCTCTAAGTTTATTAAAAAATTTATTTCCACTTTCAAGATAATCTTTAATTTCAATGGCTCCATTTAAGTCAAATAGGCTATTCTTTAGTAAATCAAGAGTAAGATTATTAAAAGTTCCATTTTCAAGATTTTTATTAAATTTAATAATCCAATTGCTTAATTTTTCTAAATCACGGGTATTGGCATTAAGTGAATAAAGTTCACCAAAGAAACTGACTCCTAAATCATTTAATGAATCCAATTCCTCTTTTAAAATGAAATATGATTTTAAAGATTTTAAATCTTTTAAAATAGATTTATCTCCACTTATCTTTGATAAAGGACTACTTTTGTATAATTTAAGTGCTTCATCTTTACTTGGGTTTGTTGAAAATAGCTTAAATTTTTTATTTAAATGTTTTTGGAATTTAAAAATTAAATCATCAAGATCAACATCATAAATTGAATCATTAAATTTACTTAAAACTTTAGACACATCTTGATATTCTTTTAATTTATCAATTAATTCTATAGCTATTTTACTTTCATTTTTCCATGAATTATTTGTAATTATTTTTGAATCAACAAGTTCTAAATCTCTATCTTCAAGAAGTTTTAATCCTTGAAGAGTTTCTTTGTATGATTTAATGTCTTTGGCTTTTTTTATGCCATAAAGCTCATTAATTGTTTCTCCATTAAGTAAAAATTGATTAAGAGCTATTAAACTGTCTTCTAAGAACTGTTCAATTTCTCTCAAATCTCTTGGAAGCAAGGTTTTAGGATGACAATTAGTCCAAGGATTATTATCTGAGACAGTGTTATGAATTTCAGTTAGATTATTTAAATCAGCTATTATTGAATTTAATTCTTTTTTTGAAATGTTTTCAGGATTATCTATATTTACTAATGCCATGTGCCGATTAGTTTTATAAAAATGTTCATATGCAACTTCTTTTAAACCAAAAAGTTGGAAAGGAGAGATTTCATAGGCAAATGATTTTTTATGTAAAATCTCTGCATAGTCATCTAAATCCAACTTTAAGGTATCTAATCTAGTTGCAATTGAGTCAACTTCCAAGTTTTTATAAAATTTAGTGTTTAATGATTTTTCTAAATCTTTTAAAATCTTTTTTTTACGAGTTTGGTTGGAGTGAAGTTCTAAAACAAATTTCCCAAGACCAACAGATTTTAACCTATCTCTTACAACATCTAAAGCAGCCATTTTTTCACTGACAAAAAGTACAGTCTTACCATTAGCAAGTAACTCTGCAATTAAGTTAACAATTGTTTGACTTTTCCCTGTTCCAGGAGGACCTTCAACAACAAGATTTTCTCCAGACTTAACATTTTCAATAGCTGCAATTTGAGAAGAATCAGCATCAAGAACTTGATACATTGAAGCATAATTTAATACTTTGTCAATATCATCTTCTCTAAATTCATTTTCTTCTTTTATTCCTTTAGGATTAAATAATGAATCTATAAGAGAATGTTTATCTAAATTAAGATTTTTCCACCCATCTGGGTTTAAATCTTCATACATTAAAAATTTTGTAAATGAGAAAAATCCAAGTGCTATTTCATTATTTATGCTCCATTTTTTTGTGCTTCTTCCCTTTGAAATAGCTGTTTTAGCTTGTAGTAAGTAGTCTTCAATAAGTTCTACATAATTTTTCATTTTAAATTTAGGAAGTTTAACCCCTTCATTTAAAAGTTTTTCTTTAAGAGAAATGTTAGTTTCAATTTCATCTCCATTCCATTCAATTGTAAATGATTTTCCTGCTTTTTTTCTAGATAAAGTAACAGGAATTAATACCAGTGGAGCTTTTTTTATTTCATTTACTTTGTATTGATCTTTCCACTCTAAAAAACCAACAGCAAGATATAAAATATTGTATCCTTGTTCATTTAACATTAATCTTGCCTGTTGATTAATGTAAAAAAGTTTTTTTTGCAGTTCAGTAGGAGAAAGATCAGTTTTTAAAGTGGTGTCTACAGATTTAAATATACTTAAATCAATTGGAGCATATTCAAATATCTTTGATAAACGGGATTTAGGTTTATTGTAATCAATATCATTTTCAGATGCCTTGTTTGGAATAAAATACATCTTTTTTTTCTGCATAATCAAAGTATGATAAATGTTGTTAGGATTGTTTTCAATAATTTCAAGGGTTTTAGCTCGAGGTTTAAAGTTTAATAACTGATTTTTAGAACTTAAGTCTAAGAGTTTCTCCCTTAGATTTTCAAATTCTTTAATAATCCTTGAAGATGAGCTATTCATATTTATTCCTTATTTTTTGATTTAATAGATATATAAAATAAAGTTATTGGTTTAATTTGTTAATTAGTTAGTTAATTAGCTAGTTAATTAATTAGTTAATTAATTTATTAATTTCTTCTAGATATTTTAATATGATTGTATAATTTAATATTATAGAAAAAGCTTATTTATAGTAATAATTTTTATTCAATAATATAGCAATTACAAATATCAATATAAGTAAATTAATAAAATTAAATTAATAAAATTAAATTAATAGAATTGATTTAATA
>NZ_LWMV01000014.1 GCF_001639295.1 Methanobrevibacter curvatus
TAATATAACTTTAAAAACATTATGTTTATATGATGAAAAAAAAACTAAAATAATCATTGATAAAATATTTCAATGAATTGATAATTTTATTTATAATTTCTTCGATTACAAAATTAAGTTTTATTCAATACAGAAAAAACAAATAATTATTAGAAATAATATATAAACATTTAATAAAACAATATTTATAATATATTAAATATTCTTAGTTAATATGCTTTTTTCAAGCAACATTGTATAAAAAGAAAATAGCTTGAAAAAATTGAAAGGAGGCTTAAAAATGAAAAATAAAGGAATAACTCTAGATTATGACTACGAAAATGATAATCTTTTTATTTTTTTAAAAAATAACAATTATAAATATACTGAATTTTTAAATGATTCTGTGTCAATTGACTTTGATAAAAATGAAAATCCTATTGGTTTTGAAGTAGCAGATGCATCTAAAGAATTTAAAACTCAAAAAAAATATCTTAACAAAATAATAAGTGGAGAAATCAAAGTAATAATCACTGAAAAATACATTAATCTTTCTATGACTTTAGTTGTTGAAATTAGAAACAAATCCATTATAAGCAATATTGAAGTAGTTGAAGATAATTATCTAAGCATTCCGAATACTGAAGTTAGTGTAGCAATAGCTTAACATAATTCAATAAAAAAAAAAAAAAAAAATTAAAAGTATAAAAAAATATTAATTAAAACACTATACTCTCTGTTTCAATTTAATTTTTTTAATAGAGACAAAAAATATTTTATACTCTTTTATTTTTATATAATTATCAGATTTCATCTTAAAGCACCAATTGGTGATATTTTTATGCCATCAGCCCCTGTGTGGCTAATTCCACACCATTACTGATAACTAAAAAGTTTGGCTCTTCTATGTTTAGTTTATGGTGTTTTATATTCTGCTTTATTAAATTCTTAAGTTTAATTAAATCTTTTGCAGCTTTTCTCTTTGTTTCTATTTTAATCTTTCATTTAGGTTTGATTATAATCCAGCACCAAATTTTTGGAACAAAACTTGTCAATCATACCTATAAATAAACTGCAAAAATTAGCAAAAAAATTAAGTCTCAGGCTATAAAAAATTAAAAACAATTAAAAAAAAAAAAAACTTTAAAAAAAACTTTAAAAAAATAATTAGAAAATTCCAAAAAAGCTTAATATCTAAAAAGTTTAGTATCCAAAAACATTTAATAAGATAATTACAATCCCAACTAACATTATTACTATTCCACCAACTGCAAGAATGATCCTAGCAGTTCTTCTCCCAAAAAGAGAAACCCAGCCTTCAATTTTCTGAGTATTAAAAGATTTAGGAGCAGCTTCCTTATCACCAAAAACCAAATCTAAATCAAAATAGCTAGAACAAAAAGCTGAAATTCCTATAACCATAAAAGCTAAACTATATAAATTATAATCTACCATAAAAACACACCACCATCTCACTTGACTTTAATTAAAAATATAATAAAAATATAAAATAAATATTATAATAAATATAATAAATATAAACAAATTTATATTATATATTAGCATGATGATATATTATATATTTTTTTGTGAAAAAAAGTTTAAAAATTGAATAGTCATTTATAGCTATTTATAAAAGAATCCAAAGGAAATATTTCTTCGATTGTGATTAAAATTTCGTTATTATGGATAATATTATAACTTCTACTTAAAAAATCTGCTTCTGTTTTGAAAATTTCTTTTAGTTCTTTATTAGGCTTTTTAATTAGAGCAGACTGAACTTCTCTTCTTGATTCAATATTATATTTTTTTAAAATTCTGCCTATAGGGATATCTGCACTAATTAAATCTTTTTTGAATTCTGGGCTTAATCGTTTTAGTGGGATGTAAGATTTGGCATAGATTAATGGTTTTTTGTCTTTTTTCATAACAACTACTCGATAATTGACTTTTTCACCTTCATTAATATTAAGAATTTTAGCTATCTCTTTATTTCCTTCTTGATACTCTTGTTTAAGCGTTTTTATACTGATCCTACCATTTAAAACATCAAGTATGGTAGTTACAGATCCATCAGTAGCTAAGAGTATTTTTTGTATGTTTGATAGCTTGACCTCTTCTGTTTCAATGCGTTTTATCTCATCCATAATATTAAACTCATTTTTTCCCATATTATCCACTCATTATTTTTGATATTTTTTTTCATAGCATATTATTTTTTCATAGATTAGTATTGATTTATATTATTTTTTAAGTTCAAATCCATGATTTTGAGCTTCTGTTTTGAAAACGATTCCATCATTTCCAATGAATTCTTTCGTTGCTTTTAAAACATCTGCATTGTTTTTATCAATTATTCCATATATGGCTGGTCCAAATGAGCTCATTCCTACACCATATGCTCCAAATTCTCTCATTTTATTCATCAATCCTTTAACTTTCTTTTGTTGGAGATCTATTTCTACTTTCTTAAATCCTAAATTTTGAATCTTGTTGATTGTGTCCCCAAATGATTCTATATTTTTTTCTAAAAGAAATGGCATCAAATTCATAAAAATTAAATGAGATAGTTGTTCAACATCTTTTTTTGGGACTGGACAGTATTCTTGGAAAATATTCACTTCTTTTTTCCCCATTACATTATTGGATTTATTTTGATTAGTAATAGCTATAATCACTTCCCAATCTTCGGGAAAGTCATATCTCCCAATTAAAACCGGAGGTTTTGCTTTTGAAGCTGAAGAGGGCAAAAATTCATTTTTTTCAGCCATACTGTGACCTCCATCAATGATGAATCCCCCTTTTTCAAATGAATATATTCCTATACCAGATGTTCCTCCTCTTTTAAGAATTTTCCCTAATTCTAATCCAGTAATAGCTATATCATTATATTCACAGATTAACTTAGCAGTGGCTAATGATATTTGGGTTCCAGAGCCTAATCCTGTATGAGGGAATAATGTTTCTTTAACATCAAAATGAAATCCAGTTTCTAATTGAAAATGGGAGATAATTCTTTCCGCAGATTCATTTATTTTAGCTATACATTGGCTTTTTACTTCTTTATTTAATTCATTATTAAATTCGTTATTTGATTCTGTATTTAATTCTGTATTTAAGCCATTATTTCCTAAATCTTCACTAAAATCAATTGTTATTTCTTTTTTTTCTGAAGTATCACACTTTAAAGTAAAGCTTGGCTTGTTTATGGTTAGCCCTATACCTCCATCACAGCGAGCATAAGATCCATTTAAATCTATTAAAGCCATATGTATTCTTGATGGTGTTTTAATTATCATATAAATCAATTTATTTAATTTAATTAGTCAATATACATTATTATCATCATTACTATTATTATTGCTCTATTACTATTACTTATTCTATTTTAAGTTATTTTATATAATTTATTAAATATAATTTATATATAATATATATTATTATAATTATTTTACTTTTATATTTATTGCTTTGAGGCTGTTAAAATCTTGGTTAAAACTTTTTTAAAAATTTTATTATAAAATTATTTTGTTTTAATTATTCTTATTTTTTTATTTGTGACACAATCATTGTTATTCCCTAAATTAAGCCCTGTTGAATCTATAGAGAACAATAAAAAAAGAAATGTCATCAAAATTTATCATAATCAAAAACAAATAAAAACAAAACGAAAAATTATTTTATGAAACCATTGTTAATAAATTATTTACAGAAAAATGGCTTGATAAATTTGTAATTTATAAATATAATGATTTATTAATAGAATACATGGAAAACAAGCAGTTTTAATACTATAAAGCAAAATTAATCAGCATTATAATATACTTTCAAGTTTTTCAAAGTAAGTTATAAATCCAAATTAATCTGAAAAAAAGATTTTTAGAACTAATATTTATGTATTTAATTGTGTTTAAAATAAAATCATCCAAAATAAATCAAAACTAATCTAAAATAAGCATAAGTAGTATTATCTAAACAAATACCATATTAATACCAGCAAAAGAAAAAGAATAATAAAATCAATAAACAAACCTAAAAGCTCAGCTAAGCAAAAATACTAAACCAAAACCCATCAAAAAAATTTACAGCACCTAATTTCCAGATTTTTTAATTATGGTTTTTATTATTATTTTTAATAAATTGAGTCATTTTTATTAGTGTGTTTTTATATTATTCAAATTTTATTGTATTATTATTTTAAAAAATATTAAGGAAAAATACTTAAAATGACAATTATTTAACGATAACAGGCTTAACAATCAACTTTTTTTAATTTTCCTCAATAATATCTTTTAAGTTTATTTTTAAGTCACAGTTAAATATAGATTTTTACTTGGATAATAAGCATTATATGTTTCTGTTGTGATTTTTGGACTTAGTAATACTCTTCCTGATTTTTTAGTTTTAAATACTAATTTTATTAAAGAAGTTCCAACTTTAGCTTTTTTGAGAGTCCAAGTAAATATCTTTGTTTTGTCATTGTATTTTTTACTACCTGAACCTAAAGATGTTATATATTTGAAACCTTTAGGTACTTTATAAATCATTTTTGTATTTGTTCCAGAATCTGGGCCATCATTTTTTAGTCTATAATATATAATTACATTAGTTCCTACTTTTGGTTTAGCTTTATTTGATGTGATTTGAATATAAATACTAGCTTTTTTAACTTTTAAAATGGCTGTATTTATTATATCACTACCATATCTGGCAGAAATGGTGTGTTTGCCAGCATCTAGCTTAGAATTATATTTTAATGTAACAATTCCGTTTTTATTAGTTTTATTTGATCCAACTAATTTGTTATCAACATAAAATTTAATTGTCTTATTAGCTATTTTTTTATTATTATATGTTAAAATAGCTTTTAATTGAGTTTTTTTATTCTTATCTACATTTATATTATTTACTTTTAAAAGATAAGCATTCTTAGTAATTGTTAGTTTACCAGTATCAGATGATGGAGAATTAAGGTTATCTCCTAAAAATTTAGCATTAATAGAATATATGCCTTTTACTCCTTTAAAACTAATTTTAACAATTCCTACATTGTCAGTTGTACCCAAATATGTTTTTCCATTAATTGTAAATTCTATACTTTTATTTGGAATACCTTTATTTGAATCATCTTTTAATGTGGCAATTATATTGGTATTACTATTTTCAGAGGATTTTATGTCATTAACTGTAAGTTTTGTTGCTTTTTTTGTATTGTATAACTTAACTTGAATGGTTTTAGTTCCAGCACTACTAGGATAATCTATATCCCATGCCTCAGCTTTTATGGTGTATACTCCATTGGGGACTGAAGCAGTATCCCAATTACACTGCCAACCATCATTTGGATTGCTATCTATTATAACTTTTTTGTAATTATTATGTCCAATAATTTCAAAATTAAGACCTTTATTGTCAATAGCTGTATGAGTCCTAATAGAAGTTTTTATTTTAACAATTCCTGAAACCGTTGAATCATCGACAGGAGATACAAATTTAATTTCTGGAGGAAATGGATCATGGGCAAAAACAATATTAGAAGAGGTCACCATAAACAATAAAATAAATAGTGATATTAAAATAATCTTTTTAAATTTAGTCATAATTTCATCTTATTTTTAATTTTTAATTTAATTTTAATTTAATTTTAATTTAATTTTAATTTTTCATTTTTATTCAGTTATTTTTTTTATTTTAATATTAAACAGTGTTCGTAATTACTTTTTTAGAAATTTTCATGAAAATAATTTCATATAACTCCTTGAATAATAAATGAATAATAAACAAATAATAAACAAATAATAAACAAATAATAAATAAAATATAAATTAATAATTATAATAAAACAATTATCTTATTTAATTAAGTTTTAAAGAATTTATATTATTTTAAATTTAAATTATATATTTTATGAATATTATTTTTTAAAAATAAAATAATATAGATATTTAT
>NZ_LWMV01000015.1 GCF_001639295.1 Methanobrevibacter curvatus
TCAGAACTACAGAAATGAAAATAAATGCAAAATAAACTGGAATTTCACTAAAGAAAATGCTGATAAAAAATTATCAAAATACTATACTTAAATAAAAAATATGAAAATTAAATTGTCTTAACAATATACTGTTGGTTGGAGAGTTGTCTTAGTTGCAATGACTCCAGTAATTGCTATTGGAATTTCGATTGTTGCAGTCACAGGTGCAAACTTTGGGGCTAAAAAGTTTAAAAATATTAACTTAATTTTTAATCAGGGCATAAAGTTAGGTTTTGTTATAGTTATAGGAATGGCTGTAGCTATTTTTTTACTTGCTCCATACATTAGCTATTTGTTTGCTTATTCTCCAGAATCAGCAGGTATTCGTGACGTTTTAACCGACTTTTTAAGGGTCACTTCTTTGTTTTACCTTGTATTACCCATTGGTATTTCTGCTTCATCTATATTTCAAGGACTTGGTAAAGGGCTTCACTCTTTGGCATTGTCTTTAATTAGGGTCTTCTTTTTAGAAGTCTTTTTTTCATTTTTATTTGCTATAGTTTTAGGTTTTGGTCAATACGGTGCTTGGTGGGGACTTGTAACAGGTAATGCTGTTGGTGCTTGTATAAGTTTAATTTGGGCTAAATTGTATCTTAGAAAATTTAATAAAGTAAAAACAGTATTATAAACTAATTTTTTTTAAATATTTTGCTTTTAAAAAGTAATATTTGCATATGGATAATTTCATTATATATTATTTCATCATCTAATTGTTTCATAGAGAAACATTTATATATATGAAACAATATAATATGGAATACAGTTGAAAAATGAAAATGGGTTTTTTATTAATTGAAATCCAATTTTTATCAACTTTTAAAAATTTTTTGAAATTATTTTACATCCATTTTTTTAAAAAGATATTTTCTTAATTTTCATTTTTCTAATTGTAAATTTTCATTGTAACTATAAGTATAATTTATTTGAGGTAATAATATGGATTTTAATAAAAAAATAGAGAATTTAGACATTGAAAACATGCCAATTTCCGAAATAATTGATATAATCAACAAAACTCATAAATTGTTTGTAGCACATAAAGTTAAAGAGTTAAAAATTAATTTATTTGATGTTCCTTTAATAACTGAACTTAAAAAGAAAGATAAAGTTAATTTAGATGAAATTGTAAATGAAAATAATTTTTCAATCGAAGAATCTATTTCTAAAATAAAATATTTAGAAAATGAAAACCTTGTTGAAATGAAAATGTCTTCTGAAAATAATCAAGTTTTAACAGTATCTTTAACTGAAAAAGGTAAAAAAACCGCAGATAAAATTAATTCAATAGAAAAAGAATGGGAAGAATTCCTTTTTGAAGGTGTTAAATCTTCACAAAAAGATGAATTTAGTGGAATAGCTAAAGATTTAGTAAAAAATTCTGTTTCTGTTATTGTTAAAGAAAAATTATCGTTTAATAAAGAAAAATTAAGAGATTTTGTTTCTAATAATCCTTTCCACATAAATATGGATAAATACAAAGAATTTGGAAATTTGTTTGATTTAAGAGCAAATGGTTCTCATTTACATTCAGCATTAAGAAGAAGATTTTATAAATCCAATAAAGATTTTAAAGATCTAAGATTTTTTTAATTTTTATTTTAATCTTTTTTTCAATTTTTATTTATATTATTGTTAATTTTTAGTTTGTTCTCTGAAGATGTCCCATGATTAATTTCATGAAAAAATTAATTTCTTTAAAATTTATTTAATCAATAAATCACTATTTAAATATAAATTAATAATTTATTAAGTATTATTTTATTAAATATAATTCTAATTAATAGTTATACTAAATTTAATCAATTTAAAACCAATTTTAAATTATCTTAAATTTAAAAATTTTGAATTATGGGGCATCCTCCTCTATTGAACTAAATATATCAACTAAAAATTTAGATTTTGCTTTATCCTAAAAATTTACCAAAAAATTTAAATAATTATTTTTACATACTATTAATAGAAAAATCATAAAAACATTTTATATATTAAATTTTAAAGTGAAAACAGGAAAAAGTTAAGTATATATTGAAAATCCAGTTATTGGAGGTTATTTTGATGAAGAGTTCAAAGAATCTACAGTAAAACTCTTTGATGAATTTGAAAAAGGAATGCTAAAACCTGTAATTTCTGCCCATTTGACAACAGAATTAGATGATGATGCACCAGAACTTGTTAAATTCAATTTAAAAAAATTAAATCATGAATTTTAAGCATATAGTTAATTTAAATAAAATTAAATTATTTAACACGGTAAATACTGTGAAAGCTATTCTTTATTAGAAATAAGAACTCCTCAAGAGGTGACTAATAATGACTAAAGAAAAAGATTTTGATTGTGTTAAATTTAAAAGACAATTACAAGATAATGTATGGAAAAGTAGTGGAGCTAAAAATACTAAAGAATTAGTAGATTATATTAACAAACAATCTTTAAAATCTAGTTTAAGAAGAAGCAATTGATTTTTCATCTAAAAAATAAATTATCTTATTGCTTATACATTTAATATAAAATGTGGTTTTAAAAACATGAAATATTAAATTTTATTATTATTCATAATGCTATTGTATACAATTTTTATACAAGCATTATTTTTATTCTTCAATATTAGAAGATTTTTAAAACAAACTTTTAAAAAAAGTTTGATCAAAATAACTATCAATTTCCATTAAATTTTTATTTAATAGCTATTTTTAAATTATAATTATATTTAAAAAATAATAATCAATTAAAGAGATGATAATTAATATCATTTTTTTTAATTTTTTAAAATATTATCGTTTTGAAACTTCTATCATTCGCTCAATGGCATTTAATGATTTTTTAGCTATTTTTTCATCTACTTTAACCACATATTCTTCATTTTCAAGTGCATTTTTAACTTTTTCTAATGTATGAAGTTTCATTGTTTTACATATTGCATCATCAAGAAGAGGGTAAGTTGTTTTCTCAGGAACTTCTCTGTTGATTCTTGTAATTAAATCTACTTCTGTTCCTATAATGAACTCTTTTCCAGAATCATTTTTAACATAGCTAATCATTCCACCAGTACTTAAAACAGCATCGCCAAGATCTTGGACTTCTTTATCACATTCTGGATGTATTATTAACTTTGCTTCAGGATATTCTTCTTTTTTAAAAGCAATATCTCCTTCATGAAACATTTTGTGGACATAACAGTGTCCTCCATCTGGAATAGGAATAATTTCTTTATCTGTTTGAGCATCAACAAATTTTGCAAGGTTATTGTCTGGTCCAAATAAAATTTGGTTAGATTCTAAACTTTCAACAACTTTAACTGCATTAGATGATGTCACAAGAATGTCTGCTTCTGCTTTTGCATCAGCTAGGGTGTTAACATAAAGAGCAACTTTGGCATTAGGGTATTTTTCCTTTTGTTTAACAATTTCCTCGGATTTTAACATATGTGCCATGGGACATTCTGCAGCTATTTCAGGGATAATTATTTTTTTATTCTGATTTAAAATGGCTGCTGTTTCAGCCATAAAGTCTACACCACAGAATATGACCAATTCTTTGTCTTTAATTTCAGAAGATTTTATACATAATTCTAATGAATCTCCAATAAAGTCAGCTATTAACTGAATTTCTTCTGGTTGGTAATTATGAGCAAGAATAATTGCATTTTTTTCTTTTTTTAGGCTTAAAATCTTTTTTTGCACTTCATTTAACATTTAAAAACCTGTTTTTTTTATTAGTAGATTTTAAAAATATTTAATACAAAAACATATTTGTTTTATTAAATTTAAGTTTTTCGATTATTTTTATTATTTAAGTCATTTTTTTATTAACCATATTTATTTTATTTAAATTAGTATTAATCTTATTTCATTTAAATTAGCATTCCATATTTCATTTTTTTTTATTTTATTTGAATATTTTTTTTTATTTTAAGGATTTTAAGAATTTAAATTATTTTAAATAAAATTTTTACAATTTTTAAGGTAAAATGGTTAACAATGGCTAAATATTATGTCTTACTCATTAATTTTCTAACCTCATTTGCAAGGATTATTTTATATTCAAATCGTTTTTCATAGTCATTTGCCCAAGCACTTAGAATTATTTTTATTCCTTTTTCTTCAAAACCTACAGTGTCAAACCTTGGGTCAGTCTTAGGTAAAATCCAGTCGAATTGACAATATATATCTAATATTTCTTTTTTTAATTCAATTAAGTCTTTTTCATATGGAACTAAAATATCTATATCTATTCTATGTTCATCAAGATAAGTGTAGTTCATATAAGGATTTTTTGATAAAACAGAATTTGGAATACTTATTAAAATGTTATCAGATGTCAGTAATGTTGTTGTTCTAAAACCTACTCTTTGAACTCTTCCAGATACATTATCTACTTCTATTTTTTCCCCAACTTTGACTGTTTTATCTGCAAGGATAAATATTCCTGAAATAAAGTTGGAAATCATATCTCGTCCTGCAAATCCAACACTTATACCTACAATTCCTAAACTCCAAAATATCCCTGTAATATCTATACCTATAGTTTCTAAAAATATAACAATGGCTGAAACAATAACAATATACTTAATTGAGTCTCTAATTAAATAGCTAAGAGTTAATTCAATTTCAAATTTAACAGTACTCTTTTTAATAATATACTCTGAGATTTTAATCAATAGAATACTTAAAATTATTAAAATAATAATGGCTACTATTTTTTCGTACCCTTCTAGGTTTTGATTTAAAGTTAAGAATTTATAATACATTTTAAACCTTTTAAAATTTTTATTTTTTTTAGCTCTTTTAATGTTTTGATCTTTTTTTATTTTTTTATTTTTTTATTTCTTTTATTTTTTTTAATATTTTACTCTTTTTTTTAATCTTTTTTTATTTCACTTAAATCTATTGTTAAGAAATCATAAGCTATTTTTGTATTTTTAAAAACATTTTTAGCTTCTTTCTCAATATTTTCATCTTTTGTATATCTTGTAGAAAAGTGGGTTAAAATTAAAAATTTTGAGTTTGACTGTTTAGCTATTTCTGCTCCTTCTTTAACTGTTGAATGGAAGCTTTTTTCTGCTTTTTCTTTATCTTTTTCTTCATATGTTCCTTCATGAATTAAAATGTCTGAATTTTTAGAAAGCTCAACCATTTTCTCATCTGGACGTGTATCTCCAGAATAGCTGATTTTTATTCCCTCTCTTGGAGGTCCTAGAACCTCTTCAGGTGTGATGATTTTTTCTCCAACTCTAACATTTTTGCCTCTATGGAGCTTTCCAAAGTTTGGACCCTCTTTAACACCAAGTTCAATGGCTTTTTCCTTTAAAAAACGAGGTTTTTTCTTTTCAACTATTGAATAAGAGATGTTATCTACAGTATGCTTTGTTAAAATTCCTTTAATTAGATATTCCTCATTTTCAAAGATAATTGTTTCTTCTTTAGGATCTATTTCATGAAGAATAATTGGAAATTCAATTGAACAGTATCCAAGATGTAAAATTGCATTTTTTAGTTCATTTAATCCTTTAGGTCCGTATAAATGTAATGGTTTGGTTCTGGATCTAAAATCCATTGATTGAATAAGACCAGGAAGCCCAATTACATGATCTCCATGATAATGGCTTAGAAATATTTTATTTATTTTCATTGGGCTAATTTTAGCTATTGTAAGCTGTCTTTGAGTTGCTTCACCACAATCAAATAAAATTACTTCTCCAAATGCCTTTAAACATATTGAACTATGGTTTCGATACTGTGAAGGCAATGCTGCAGATGTTCCTAAAAAAACTAATTCCATTGTTATCACATTTTTAATTTTCTTCTTTTTTTATAATATAATTTAATTTTTAATATTTTCATTTTTTTTTTTTTTTTTTTTTTTTTTTTTATTTTTTTTAGTG
>NZ_LWMV01000016.1 GCF_001639295.1 Methanobrevibacter curvatus
AATAATATATTATAACATCTTTAAAATTTGCACTTAATTACAAACTTTTTTCAAGGGATATAAAATAGAAAATTTAAAAATTGCATTTTATTATTTAAAAATATATTTTAATTTAGGTATTTTAAAACTTAAAATTTTAATAAAAAAAGTTTTTAATAATGGCAGGGAATTTAAAAAACACTTAGATAGAAGTAATAGCTACTTCTGTCTCTAAATTAGGAATGTGTAATTCATTGTTGCTTCTAATATTTATTGGTTTTAATAATGATTCTTTGTTGGTTTTAAGGATTAATAAAACTTCTAATTTTATATTTTCTTCATCAATAGCTATTTCCATGTATCCTACCTTAATTTTAGTTAATAGTTCTTTTTTTACTTTAAATAAGTTTGAAGCATCTGTTATTTCTAATCCTATAGCTTCATTATTTTTATTCAGATCTAAAACTATCTTATTTGTTAAAAATTCACTAAATTCATACTTGTTTTTTTCATTATAGAAAAACAGAATATCAGTTTCTAAATCATAGTTAAAAAATAAAATATTTTCTTTCATGATATCTACCTTTTTATTTCTTAAAATTATATAGTGTTACAATATTAATAAATTTATCTTTTATTAAGTATTATTTTACTAAATAAAATTCTAATTAATCGTTATGCCAAATTTAATCAATTTAAAACTAACTTTAAATTATCTAAAATTTAAAAATTTTGGATTATGGGACATCCTCTAAAAATTCTACCTGTTTTAATTTTTTGCCCATGTTTTGCTTTTTTATTATAATTTATAATATCTGTTTTTTTATTAATATATATTTTTCTATTTGATTTATTTAGGAATTTGTTTATATGATAATATAAAAATTTATTTAATAAATGTTAACAATTTTTTTAATTGATTGTATTTTTTTTAACATATCTATAAAGGGATTTAAATGGCTTTAATTAATTTAAGTGCATGGAAATTCGTATACATGGGGTGGGTGAAAGCTGGAATTTTTCTTTTTATCTTAATGTTTCTGTTTTGTGCATCTTTCTCTGCAGTTTCAGCAAATAATATTGCTGTTAGTGGAGATTCTTTTGATGATATAAAGAATGCTATTACCACTGTTAATTCTGGAGATATTATTCTATTAGGCTCAAATACTTTTAAAAGTAATGGTTCAGGAATTAGAGTCACTACGGAAAATTTAACTTTTATCGGTGCTTCCCCTAATAATCCTGCAACAGTATCTGGAGAAAATATCAGCAGAATTTTCTTGATTAATGCAACAAACATCACATTTAAATATATTAACTTTATTAATGGCAATGGACATGACACTAGTGGAACAGCCATTATAACTTATTCTAAAATAACTATTGACAACTGCACATTTTCAAACAACACTGGAGAAAGTGGAGCAGCTATTTTCATAGGTCCTCTAGGATATAATTCTATTATAAAAAACTCCATTTTCAACAATAATAAAGGAATACAAGTAAGCACAGACAATTTTATTCAAGGAGGGGCAATAAGATCAGCTACAACAAACTTAACAATCACAGACTCAACATTTACTAACAATTTCGCCATAAATGACGGAGGAGCCATTTCTATAGTCAATGGAATAGGAAATAAAATTATCAACTGCAAATTTATCAATAACAGTGCAAATATGGGTGGAGCAATCAGAATTTCTGACTCTGAAGCAACTATTAGCAACTCTCTATTTAATCAAAACAATGCAAGCAATGTAGGAACAATATTCACATTAAACGGATCAGCCACAATATTAAACTCTAACTTCACCTCTAACAAAGCAAACAACGGTGGAGCAATAGGAATATACAACAGAACCACCAATGATAACAAAATAATCATCTTAAAAAACTTAATCTTTGACTCAAATAAAGCCACAGACATGGGTGGAGCAATTTACACCCGAATTCCAATCAAATACCTAAATGACTCTACATTTAAAAATAACTCTGCCATAGATGGAGGAGGAATCTACTCTTTAAGCAATTTACAAATTAATGCAGTTAACTTTTCACAAAACACTGCTACCACCTCTGGTGGAGCAATTTACACAAATGGCCAAATAAGCATCTCTTCTAAATCTAATTTCACTTCAAATAATGCAAAAAATGGTGGAGCAATATACACTCTTAAGAATTTAAACATTTCTAACTCAATATTTAGCAAAAACAATGCCCTATCCAATGGTGGAGCACTGTATGTCAATGGTGAAACAACTAGAATATTAAGCAATTCAAATTTTTCATCAAATAAGGGTGTTAACGGTGGTGTGATTTATTCTAATGGTGTACTAAGTATTGTTTCAGCTAATTTTAATGATAATCTTGCAACTGGTAGTGGTGGAGCTATTTATTCTCTTAAAAGCTTACAAATTTCTTCATCTAAGTTTAATGGGAACAATGCATCAACTAATGGTGGAGCATTGTATTTAAATGATGGAGTTACAACCATTACTGGTAAATCTACTTTTAATAATAATAACGCTATTAATGGTGGTGGAATTTATACTAATTCTAATTTAACCATTAATTCTATTGGATTTTCAAGTAATGTTGTTAGTTCTAATGGTGCTGGACTATATATTAACAGTGGCAATGTAAATATTTTAAATAATTCTAATTTCACTAACAATAAAGCACTTAATGGTAGTGGGGTCTACAGTAAGGGTAAATTAGTTGTTAATAATGTTTTATTCTTAAACAATAATGCATTAGCTAATGGTGGAGCTATTTACAGTTTAAATGATTTAAATATTTCTAATTCCGTATTTAGTAAAAATAATGCCATATCCAATGGTGGAGCATTGTATGTCAATGGAGGAACAACTAGAATATTAAGTAATTCAAATTTTTCATCCAATAATGGTGTTAACGGTGGTGCAATTTACTCTAACGGTGTATTAAGTATTGTTTCAGCTAATTTTAATGATAATCTTGCAACTGGTAGTGGTGGAGCTATTTATTCGCTTAAAAATTTACAAATTTCTTCATCTAAGTTTAATGGAAACAATGCATCTACTAATGGTGGAGCATTGTGTTTAAATGGTGGAGTTACAACCATTACTGGTAAATCTACTTTTAATAATAATAAAGCCATTAATGGTGGTGGAATTTATACTAATTCTAATTTAACTATTAATTCTGTTGGGTTTTCAGGTAATATTGTTAGTTCTAACGGCGGTGGGCTATATATTAGTAACGGTACTGTGAATATTTTAAATAATTCTAATTTCACTAATAATAAAGCAATTAATGGTAGTGGAATCTACATTAATGGTAAACTAGTTGTTAACAATGTTTTATTTTTAAACAACAATGCATCAGCTAATGGTGGAGCTATTTATTCTAATAACCAGGACCCAATCAATATATCTAATTCTTATTTCAATGGTAATAGTGCAACTAATGGTGGTGCTCTTTATCTTGAATCAGAATCCTATATAACTTCCTCTAATTTTATAAATAACAAAGCTAACAGTGGAAATTCCATTGTACATTTAAAAAATGCAATTTTAATTCAAAACAATAATTTTAATAGCAATATTGGAGGAGGATTAGAATTAACAGGTAGTGGAACTCTTGTTTCTGGAAATAAATTTGTTAGCAATAGTGGAAATGGTGCTTATAGTTCTAATATTAAAAATGGAATTATAAACAATAATGTTTTCCAAAATAACAGTGGAATTGGTTTTTATGCTAAAGGGAATAATAATAAAATATCCAACAATAACTTCACCAACAATAAAAGAGGAATTGAAATTGTTGGCGATGACACTGAATTTAAAAACAATAATCTAAGAAATAACAATTTTGAAGGAGCTATTTTAAATGGAAACCGCGTAAATATTCTTAATAATAATATTTCAGGCAATAAAGGCAATACATTAAAAATTATAGGTAATTATGCTACAATTGAAAGAAATTTAATTTATAATAACCTTGCTATTAAATCTTATGATTGTATAATTTTCATTAAAGGCAACTATGCTAAATTAAGATACAACACAATTAAAAACAATAATCTACAGGGAATACATTTATCTGGTGACAATTCCCAAATAACATATAATGCTTTATCCAATAACAACAACCAGCTAATTGTGAACGGAAATAAAGCAATAATACAACATAATAACATTTCTAACAGTAAAAACAATGGTATTTATCTAAATGGAAATAATGGAAATGTTTCATACAATTATGTTCATCACAACAACAAAACAGGAATTGTTGCAAAAGGAAACTATAACAAAATCTCCAACAACACAATTAAAAACAACAAAGCCCAAGGACTCTACATAAAAACTAACAAATCAAAAATTTTATACAACAACATAAACAACAACCTTAAAAACGGAATCAAAGGAGAAGGAAACAACAACCTATTCAAAAACAATTCCATTACCAATAACTCTAAAAAAACAAAAAACTGTGCAATCTACTTCAAAGGAAACCACAACAACTACACACACAACAAAATCCACAACAACGGATACCATGGACTACACACAATAGGCAAAGACAATAAAATAGCTTACATGACTTTAAAAAACAATAAAAACACCCAAACACTTATTCAAGGAAACAATAATCTAATCTACAACTTAACCACTTACAATAGCCCAAAATCAGGAATAACCATAATTGGAAATAACAACAAACTATTTAAAAGCAAAACTTACAAAAACAAAATCCACGGACTTGTAATCAAAGGAAACAATAACCAAATTAACAAAACAACCATTAACTCAAACAACAACACAGGAGTCTTCGTTAACGGCTCTAACAATAAATTTATACAAAACACCATAAAAACTAATAAAAACGGTATTCATCAAATAGCTGGCAAAAAGAATTACTTTAACTACAATTACATTTTCAACAAAAAATATAATCTTTATCGATCTAAAGGCTCTGCCAATGCAGAATACAATTGGTGGGGAGAAAACAAAGCATATAAAGTAAAAAACACTAAAATTAACAGATATGTTACAGCATATTTAGATGCACCAAACACACTAAAACTAAAAAAAATACATAATATTTATGTAAAATTTAAAGATGACAAAAATAAAAAATTAAAAAAACCAATACCTTCACTAAAAGTTAAATTTAAATTTGACGGAGAATATGCTCCTTTTTCATATGATGTCACTAAAAATTTGGCTAACGGTAAAATAAGAGTCTCTAATTATGGTTTTTACACTTTAAAAGCAACTATTGATAATCAAACCCTAAATAAATATTATCTTGGTGATTCAAAAGGCAAAGAATATGATTTAAACTTATACATAAAAAAATTATTTAAAAAAGAAGGAATTAAAGCTAACCCAAGCATTATTCATAGCACTCGTAAATCTGTTTTAAATAATTTAAAAAATTTTAAACCAAGGCCAAATCCTTATAGTAGCAATAATAAAGGCATAACTCCTAATTTACAATCTAATAATTATTTATATAGTGCTTATTCTTTGATTCAAGGATTATACAATATTAATATTCCTAAAAACTCAGTTTTAAATTCAAATCTTGGAAAATTTCTTTTAATTTCTTCGCTTCTGGTTCCTTTTTCAGGAAATACTTTTCAGATTTATACTGATGGTAAATTTATCGATGCAATATTAAACTCAAATGGTGACCCTTGGAAATTTATTAATGCTGATTATTTAACCATCCCAGGCTACAATTATCTTAATAAACTTAACATTAATGGCATTCCAGCTGGCCATGGAATTAAAATTATCTTGGATATCGCATTATGCATTGATAACAATGGAAAAATGAGCATTGGTGGTTTCCTAATCAATGTGGCTTCATTAATTATAACTATTCTTACTGCCGGTACAGGCACAGGTGCTATCGCAAGCCTTAAAACAG
>NZ_LWMV01000017.1 GCF_001639295.1 Methanobrevibacter curvatus
TTATTTTATAAATTATTTTATAAATTATTTTTTTTTATTTTTTTTTTTTTTTTTTTTTTTTTTTTTTTTAAATGTTTTAATTTTTTAATAAATCAATTCATTAAATTTAAATACAAATATTAAATATAATACTAAGTACAAATATTAAAATATATAAAAAAATATCAATTTTTTTTTAAAATAGCTATTTAATATTTAACTTATTGCTTTTAGCTATTATTACTATTTTTAAATATTTAAATATTATTTTTAGACACTAATTAATTTTTTAATCATTTTAATATTTTTAATCTTTTTATTATTTTTAATATTTTTAATCATTTTAATATTTTTAATATTTTTAGGGGGTTTATTTAATGAATAAAGAAATTTTTTGGGAATTAATTGGTGATTCTTTTAAAGAAGCAAATTGGGATAGTGAAAAAGAAATAGAAATCTTAATAAACAAATTATCCAAATATAATAAAGAAGAGATATTAAAATTTGCAAAGATCTATCAAATTTATTCAAATGAATCATATAAATCAAAATTATGGGCAGCAGCATATATTCTTAATGGAGGGTGTTCTGATGATTGTTTTGATTACTTTAGAGGATGGCTTATTTCACGAGGAGAAGAACCTTTTTTAAATGCTCTTTTAGATCCAGATTCAATAGTTGATTTAGATTTAGATGGCTCTGATTACTATGAAAATGAAGACATGCTTTCTGTTCCAGTCCATGCTTACAGTAAAAGTTTAGGTAGTGATGATCTTTTAATTGATAAGTTTTATGAGGATTTTAACAATCATAACTTAGATGAAATTGAGGAAAAAGAAATCATAGATTCCATAAATTTTGCAGAAGACGTTGATATGGAATGGAATGAAGATGATGAAAACGAGCTTAGAAAGATTCTTCCAAGATTATATGAGAAATTTTGGTAAAATGTGAAATTTGTTTCTTTTTAATATTTTTAGTTTATAGATATAATGTATAGAAAACGCAAAATAATATCAAATCAATTGTTTCATTTGTCTTAATAATGTGATTAAATAAATAGAATTAATGTAACAAATGATATTTCGCCTTAAATTCAGAAGTTAAATCAAAAATTAATCAATCATAAGATAAATTTTGGAGCATAAAAATATCTCACTATTAATTTAGAACAATAGGGTTCTAAAATGTGCATAACACACTAAAATTTAAAAGGATGTATTCCCTATGGAAGAAAAAGACATTAAACTAACCGAAACATTACTATATACTGGACCAGATGGTGCCGTAACCTTAGAAGTAATAATAGACCAAAAAAACCAAACAATGTGGGCTAGTCAAAAAACTATGGCAGAATTATTTCAAAAAGATAGAAATACTATTAGTGAACATATTCAAAATATTTTTAAGACAGGTGAATTAGATGAAAATTCAGTTACCCGGAAATTCCGGTTAACTGCATCAGATGGTAAAAAATATAATACTCAAGTATATAATCTTGATGCTATGATTTCAGTAGGTTATCGAGTAAACTCTAAACAAGGTACACAATTTAGGATATGGGCTACAAATATCTTAAAAGATTACATGATTAAAGGTTTCGTATTAGACGATGAATTATTGAAAAATGGTACAAGATTTGGCAAAGATTACTTCGATGAACTACTCGAAAGAATTAGAAAAATAAGGACATCAGAAAGAAGATTTAACCAGAAAATCACTGATATTTATGCAACAAGTTATGATTATAACCTAAATGCTGAGCTTACAAAAGATTTTTTTGCAAATGTCCAGAATAAACTAATTTTTGCTGTAAGTGGCAACACCGCTGCTGAAATAATTGCGAGTAGAGCAGACAGTGAAAAACCATACATGGGATTAACAAATTGGAAAAATCCTCAAGGTCAAATTTTAATGAGTGATATTGTAATATCTAAAAATTATCTTAATGAAACTGAATTAGATAATTTAAATCGCATTGTTGAAGGATTTTTATTATTAGCTGAGCTTAGAGCTAAAAATCAGATTCCTACAAGCATGAAACAGTGGAAAAATGTTTTAGATGATTATATAAAACTAAATCAACTACTTCTTTTAGAAAATAAAGGAAAAATCACATCTAAAATGGCTATAGATATTGCAAAGAAACACTATGAAAAATTCATTGTTTTTCATGATAAAGAGTTTCAGTCTGATTTTGATAAAATGATTGATGAAATAAAAAGAATTGAAGGTAAAAATTTATAATAATTATGTATGGAATATATTCATGGAGAGACAACAAATGTGAAACAGCTAAAAAAACAATTGACAGTGAAAACAAATTAAAAAAATATTTTAAAAACAAATTCCACCAATTAGTAAAAAAGAACAATTATACTAACTATTGGTATAATTTAATCCCAGAAAAAAGAAATTATTATCGCAACCAACTAGGAATCACAACCAAAACATGAAAAAATTTATTATAATATCCATAAAAAAAATAACTAAAAAAATTAAAACTTATGCGAAACACTATAAAAATAAAAAGGAATAAAAAATAAAAAATATGGGGTCTGATATATATATAAAAAAAATTAAGAATTTAAGAGTTTATTCAAGATGTCTTGAGATAAATATATTATGATTTTCTAAAAGCACAGATGAAATTAGTTTTAATCCTAAATGGCTTAATAAAATCATTATATTTTAATTTAAGCTATTTCCATAAAGTCAATTTTTTTAATGATAATAATTTTTTGTTGGTTTTTTGCATTGTTAAAATTAAAACATTAATTTTTAGAATATTCTTTTTAAAGACCAAATAAATTGTACTTTTATAAAATACCAATATAATATACTCTAAACATACTAATTATATACTAAGCTTCTTCAATTTTTTCAATTATCAGACACCATGATAAAAAAACAAAACTTATCAAATTACCAAGGGTAATTTCCTTGATTACTGTATTTTAACAATTTTCCATTCCATGTTATAACAACACGATCACCATTTTCGTCAGGAATTATATCCATATCTATTGTGAAGTCTATTGCACTCATTATTCCATTGCCTCCTTTTTCGTGGATTAGTTCTTTTAATGCAGGACCATAGGTGTCTAGGACTTCGTGGAGTCGGTATAATATTGGATCTGTATTTCCTTTATATGGATGGTTAGAGAGGAATATTGTTTCTTCTTTTTTAATATCGAGTAGGGTTGCAAGTTTTTCACAGTATTCTTCTGGTACCCATTGTTGACCTAAAAGTGCACTTGTAAGCCATACTTTGTTGGTACCTAAATCTTTTGCTAAATTTTCAAATGTGTATCCTTTTGCTTTTATTGCTGCATTTATTACTTTAAGTTCATCTTCAAATTGTACTCGTTTTAAGTAGTCTTCATTAGTTAATGGAGTCATTGACATATTTATCACCAGATTAGTTAAATCCAATTTTTCATGGTTTGATTTTTTTCGAAATTCATCAAAGAAAGTCATTAAAAATTAATAACTATTTTTATTTTTTAAATCATAATCTGCTTTTATTTAAATCATAATATGCTTTTAAAAAAAATAGTTTCAAATTTTTAGATATAGGAAGTCGGAATCCGTATTCCTATATTGAATCTATTTTAAAAGTATATAAATGTTGCGAAAATGTTATTGTTAATGTTTTTAATTATTTAATTAGTTTTAAAATCTTTAATAATTTAAATATTAAATTTAATTAAAATATATAAAATTATATAAAAATATTTATTTACTTTTGATAAAACTACAAATTTGATTTTAATGATTTTTAGAAGAATTTGACTTAAAACAGAAATATTTATTTATCATTACCAATTTTTATCTTAAATAAACAAATTAACACAAAGTTTTTCACACATCATGTCCTGATTAAATCAAAGATTAAATCAAAATATATATTAATTAAAAAATAAATATTTATGATTGAATCAATTATTATTTGGTATTAGTTATTTGTCATTAATTTACTTATTACTCTTGCTAACCACTAAATTATTTTTTATTAAATTATTTATTATTTCATTATTTAATAGTTGATTGTTTAACTGTTTATTTTATTTTTTCATTCTTTTTTAGGTGATATATTGATTGTTGAAAATCAGATTAAAGATATTTTAAAAACTCGTAAAGTCCATTTAACTTTAATAGATCCAGATGAACAGAGTCCTGAAGATGCGGTTAAAATTGCTGAAGCTGCGATTAAAGGGGGTAGTGATGGTATAATGTTAGGAGGTTCTACTGTTGGTGGTGAACAGGTTGATGCAACATCTTATGCATTGTCTCAAGCTATTGATTTGCCAATAATTATTTTTCCAGGAAATACAAGTAATATAAGCAAATATGCAGATGCAATTTTTTTCATGAGTTTTTTAAATTCAAACAACCCTTATTGGATAATTGGTGCTCAAGCATTAGGTGCTTTAGAAGTTAAAAAAGCAGGTATTGAAGCCATTCCAATGGGTTATATGGTAGTTGAACCTGGAGGTACTGTTGGTTGGATTGGAGATGCTAAACTTGTTCCACGTAATAAACCAAAGATTCCAGCAGCATATTTAATGGCTGCAGAAGTATTAGGTATGAGATTTTTCTATTTAGAAGCTGGTTCAGGTGCAGATAAACATATTCCTAATAAAATGATTGCTTATGCTAAAAAATCTAGTGAAAACATGGTTTTAGTAGTAGGTGGAGGAATAAGAACAGCTGAAGATGCTTATGAAGTTGCAAAATCTGGTGCTGATGTGCTCGTCACAGGTACAGTAGTTGAAGAAACTGATGATGTTGAATCAAAAATAGCTGAAATTGTTGAAGCTATTAGAAGTGCTTCTGAATAATTTTTAAGTATTTTTTTAGGTATTTTTAAAGTATTTTTTATAAGTATTTTTTATAAGTATTTTTTATAAGTATTTTTTATAAGTATTTTTTATAAGTATTTTTTATAAGTATTTTCATGTGATAATATGGCTTTTGATTTTTTAAATGATGCTGAAAATTATAAATCTGCTGAACAATCGCATATTGGCATTACAATGGTTTTAGATAAGACTTTACCCCTATCTTATGCAAATAACTTAATGAAAATAGCTGGAAATTACATTGATTTTATTAAATTTGGATGGGGAACATCTATTCTTTACAATGAAGATATTTTTCAAGATAAAATCAATGTTTATAAATCTTTTAACATTGAACCTTACTGTGGAGGAACATTATTTGAAATAGCTATTATTAAAAACAAAATTGATGATTATTTTAACCATTTAAAAAAATACAATATTAATACAATTGAAATTTCAGATGGCTCAATTGACTTATCACTTGAAAAAAAGTTATACTACATTTCTAAAGCTAAAGATTATGGGTTTACTGTGCTATCTGAGGTAGGTAAAAAAGATGTTGAGAAAGATAAAGGTATTGGTTTAGATTTAAGAATTGAGATGATTAAAAATGAAATTAAAGCAGGATCCGATTTTATTATTTTAGAGTCTCGTGAAAGTGGAAAGGGCATTGGGATTTATGATTCAAATGGTATTCCTAAAGTATCTGATGTAGAAGAGATTGTTAATAAAATTGATTATAAAAAGCTTATTTGGGAAGCACCATTAAAAAATCAGCAAGTTTATTTTATTAAAAAATTAGGAGTAGATGTTAATTTAGGTAATATTAATCCTGATGAGACAATTTCTCTTGAAACAATTAGAAGAGGTTTTAGAGGAGATACTATAGATTTGTTGTTTTAATTTTTTTATTTTTTATTTTTTTTAATTAAATTTAAATATTTTAACCAATATATTTAATATATATTTAAAGAATTTCTTTTTTGAAAAACATATTTTTTAAAAGAACATATCTTATTTAAAAAATATAGATTTAATAGATATCAAATATGTTATATATGTGTATATA
>NZ_LWMV01000018.1 GCF_001639295.1 Methanobrevibacter curvatus
AGATTGAACTATCTATATATTTAGCATTTATCAATTTTTTTTAAAATAATTTAAAATAATTTAAAATTGCTTAAATTATTTATTAATAAATATAATAGTAGCATTTTTTAATAACCACATTTTTGAAAAATAAATAAAAAATGAAAAGAATTTAATAAAAAATAACTTAATAAAAAATTAATTGAATTTTTTAGCTGTTACATTGCTATTTTTTTAAAAATCAATTTTTAAATTTTCTTTTTTAAGTATTGGTTTATTTCTTTATTATTCATTCTGATTTTACTGTTGTAATTTCCAATGTTTTTCTTCATAGTATTTTTCTAATACTGCATTTGTTATTAATTCAGTCATTCTTTTTGCTCCTCTATAACCTAATATTGGTTGTGAATGGTAGCCTACTCTATCATATACAGGATAACCAAATCTTATTAATGGAATTCCTGTGTCATATGAAATAAACCTAGCATCAGAGTTCCCTATTAAAATATCAATATCATTTTCTTTTACATAAACTTCTACTGCTCTTAGGTCTTGTTCTTGTAAAACATCGATATTTTGTCCAGATTCTTTTGCTACTAATTCCATATCTTCTGGAAAGCTTTTTTCATCTGCTCCACTACACACCATTACTACTTCCATTGATAATTCGCTTATTAATCTTGCAAGACCTGTAGTTAAACTTGGATCACCGAAAATAGCTACCTTTCTTCCATGTAAATATCTTGCAGAAACATCGGCCATCATATCAAGAGTTAATCCTCGCTCATCTAATAATTTTTCTGGAACTTCACAATCAGTTAAAACTTGAATATTTCTTAAAAATTGATCAGTACCTTTTATTCCAATTGGTGCTAAATCATCAGTAATAGCTGGAACATTATGTGTACTTTCTAAGGTTTTTGCTCCTTGCGAAGCATATTTACAAATGCTTATTGTTCCACTTGAGCTTGAAGCATTCTTAATCTCATCTACTGTAACTCCACCTTTTGGATAAAATGGTGTTTCCTGAATTGATGGTCTAAGTGGCCCATCAAAGGCATCAGAAACATCAGTTAACATTATATGTCCTACATTTAAAGAATTTAGAATATGTTTTAATTCTTTAACATCTCCAGGATTTAAAAGCCCTGGAATAATATTCACTTTTCCATTTTCTTCATCATTTATTTCAGTTACAGTTTGGATTATTGAATTAACAGCCACACCATAACCTGAGTAGTGAGTACCAACAAAACTTGGGGTTGGAATAGGAACAACTTTAACCTTTTCAACTCCAGCATACTCTTGTTTTTCTTTTGATAATTCTGCTAATTCTTTATTTGTAGTATCAACAAAACCAAATACATCATCACCAATTATTTCACTTGAACAAGTAGTAATGGCTCCTATTAAATCTGGTTTATAACGAATAGCTATGTTTTTTATACCAGAATTAATGTTTTTTCTTCCTCCAAAAACAGCTGCAGCCTCATGAAGTGATGAAACAGCTATTTCTACAGGTTCTCTAAAATGTCTTGCTAAATGATATCTTACAAAACTAGAACAGCCTTGTGACCCATGTACCATCGGAATTCCACGTGAAACTCCAATTACCGCATACATTGCTCCTAAAGGTTGGCAGGTTTTAAGTGGATTTACAATTAAATTTCTCTCACGGTTTATTACATTTACACCACTCATATGTTAACACCTTTTAATCTGTTTAATCTGTTTAAATATCTATGTTTGTTAATTATTTTCATTTTCTTCATAAAGCTATTTTTAAATTTTTCATTTTTCATTTGAAATGAATTAATTTTCATTTACCTGCCTCCATCAACTCTTTGTCTACTTTTTCATTTTGACCATCTTTTGCACTTTCTTTTTGTGGAAATGAGTCAAATTCTAATAAATCCCAAATTGGATTGTAAATATTGGCATAAAGATCTTTTGCAAGGTTTAAAAATCCTTCAAAACCAATATATGGCCCATTTTCATAGGAATGTATCATTATTGAAGGAACTCCATACTTGTATGCGAGGTATTTTTCTTTTATTCCAGCTAAAATAATATCTGGTCTGTCAGTTTTTA
This sequence comes from Methanobrevibacter curvatus, assembly GCF_001639295.1. GTDB lineage: Archaea > Methanobacteriota > Methanobacteria > Methanobacteriales > Methanobacteriaceae > Methanoflexus > Methanoflexus curvatus. The sequence continues at coordinate 2,071 of NZ_LWMV01000018.1, forward strand.
TCATTTCTTCAAGTTCAAGGGAATTAGGGTCATCTACAATTGTAGCTCCTTCTTTAACCCTTTCCTTCATTTTTTTGTATCCTCCTTCGTGTTCAAATTGAGAAGCAACTGCTGTTACATCCATTCCAAGTTCTTTTTCAAGAGGAATAGACAAGTGCCAACTTTTAGGTCCTCCAGAGAAAATATAAACTTTTTTACCACTTAACTTTTCTTTGTAGAATTCTAACTCTTCTTTAACTTCACCATGATATTTTTCAATAACTTTTTCTGCTTCTTCTTCTAAATTGAAATATTTACCAATCATACGAAGGTTATCAGCACAATATTCAGTTGAAAAAAAGTCAACATTTATATAAGGTGTACCATATTTTTCTTCTATTAGCTCTGCAATGTAGGTTGCTGATCTCTGGCATCTAACAAGATTTAATTTAGATTTATGCATATAACATATTTCATTATGAGTTGAATCACCAGAAAAACGACTTAATATATTTATTCCCATTTCATTTAGGTATTTTTCTAAAACCCATAAATCTCCATCAATATTATACTCACCAATTAAACAAATATCATAATCAGTAGTTTTTGGAGGTTCTTTACTTCCAACTAATTGATCAAACATTGTATCATTAGTTATATGGTGCCCTTTTGATTGAGAAGGACCTGCAAAACCTGGAGTGTTATAAGCTATTACATCTATTCCTAGCTCTTCAGTTAGTTCCTTGCATACAGCATCTATGTCATCTCCAATTAAACCAGTTGTACAAGTTGCATGGCAATAAATAGCTGTTGTAAAAGGGAATTCTTTATAAGCTTCTTGAACTGATTGTTTTAACTTTTTCATTCCACCAAATACAACATCAGATTCTTTTAAATCTGTACCACAGACATATTTTAAATTAAAATTTTCTACAGGGAAAGTTGTTCCATCAGGCATATTTGGTCTAGAAGGATACCTTTTTGCTCCGCCTCCATAGGTGGTACAACCAACAGGAGAATGAACTACATGAACTACATCTTTAATGGCCCCAGTAATAACTCCTTTACTTCCAGCATAGACACAGCCACGCTCTGACATGCATCCAGGAACTGTACTTTTATTACAGTCCATTTCTGTATCACTATCTCCACAATGCTTCACATAAACATGTTTTTCTCTTTCAGGAATTTCTTTATCAACATCAAATAATTTAAAAGGCATATTAACCTCCTTAAGATTTTTTATCAATTTTTATTTATTATTACTGCATCTATTTATTATTACTACAAATATTTTCGCTATAAATATTTTCATTAATACATTTAAAATTTACACCTATTTCTCATTCAAACTTTCATCATCAAATGTACACCATTTTTTATGCTTAAAACACCAATATTTTATTATATCTTCTCCGTTTTCTCTTATCAAAACTTTTCTTGAATGTTTATGCATTTATTTCACCTATATATAATTAGTTGATTGTTTTTTATAAAATAGCTTCTAATCCTTGATCTTTATTTCTAACTCTTAGAGAATCTTCAATTGGACAAACAAAAATCTTTCCATCACCTATTACTCCAGTGTGGTTTACTTTCATAATAGCTTCTACTATTAAATTAGTGTCTTCTTCAGGAACAACTATTGATAACATCCTTTTTGGTACATAAGCCATTGCACCTACTTCATCCTTTAATTCTGGATTGTCTTTTATACTTTTTACTTCTTTTAGCATTGATTTTTGTTTTCCTCTTCCAAATACACTTACTGCGGTTAAGCTTGGATGCCCTAAAGCATCTAAAACTTCTTTTGTTTTATTTACCATTGAAGGTCGTATAATAGCTAATATTTCTTTCATTTTTCCCCCTTTTTTTTTATTTTTTTTTTACTTTTTTTGATTATAATAATTTTTTATTAAATTTTCAAATTTTATTTTTAAATGGGATTTTATAATCCTTTTTCTCTTGTTCGTACTGTATATGCTTCTTCTACAGGGCTAATAAATATTTTACCATCTCCAAAATTACCAGTATATGCTGAATTTACAATTGTATCAACTAATGGATCTATTTGCTCATCTTCAGCAACTAACATTATCATTCTCTTTGGTAACTCATCATAGTGGATATTATTTTGATGTATTCCTTTCTGCTTCCCTCTGCCAATCACATCTATTTTTGTTAAAGCTATATGTCCCTTTTCTTCTAATGCGTTTACAGTACTTTCTATTTTTTCAGGTCTCACAATAGCTCTTATCATTTTCATATTAATCACTTATTTATAGATATTTAATAAATTAGTTAACTTTATCTAATGTTTTATTTTATTTCAATTTTATATTTTATTTTAGTTTTATATTTTATTTTAATCTAATATTCCAAATTCTACAACTAAATCTTCTAATTCTTCCATTTTTAATGGTTCTGGAATTACAAAATTTTCATTATTTATTATTTTTTCACCTAAATCTCCATACTCACTTGCTTGTTTACAAGTTTCATCATAATCTACTACAGTTCTTTTATTAAATTCTGCTTTCTGAACTATGTTGTCTCTTGGAACAAAATGAATCATTTGAGTTCCTAATTTATCACAAAACTTTTCTATTAAATCTAATTCTCCGTCAACATTACGACTATTACAGATAATCCCTCCAAGCCTTACTCCGCTTTGATTAGCATATTTTACCATGCCTTTACATAGATTATTTGCTGCATACAATGCCATCATCTCTCCTGAAGCAACAACATATATTTCTTCTGCTTTTCCATCTCGAATTGGCATTGCAAAACCACCACAAACAACATCTCCTAAAACATCGAAGAAAACGAAATCTAAGTTATCTTCATAAACTTTTTGCATTTCCATTAAGGTAATAGCAGTAATCACTCCTCTTCCTGCACATCCTACTCCAGGTTCAGGACCTCCAGATTCCACACATTTTATTCCACCATATCCAACTGACATGACGTTATCTACAGTACATGCTTCTTCTCCTTCTTCTCTTAATGTATCCATCATAGTTTTCTGCATTTTTCCTTTTAAAATCATCCTTGTACTATCTGCTTTTGGATCACACCCATGAATCATTACTTTTTTATTGTGGAAATGTGCCATTGCTGCTGCAGTATTTTGAGTAGTAGTTGATTTTCCTATTCCTCCTTTTCCATATATTGCTATTTTTCTAACCATTTTTTAATCACCTCTTTTTTTAAAATATTTTCTACCAGTTTTATTATTATATATTTTAGTTAATTTTTTTAGTTGATTTTTTTCATTTAAAAAATATTCATTAAATTTTTTTATAATCATTAAATTATTAAAAAAATTAATAAACGGAATACGGAATCCGTCTTCCGATGTAATTATATTTATTTTTTTAATATATAAATGTTTCTTTTTTTACTATTAGAAAGGATGTGTAACAATTCAAAATCTAAGTTTCTAAATTTTGTTAATTAACTTAAAATTATATTTATAGAATTATAATAAATAACATTATAAAATAAACATAAATATTTAATAAAATTCTATTTTAACTAATAT
>NZ_LWMV01000019.1 GCF_001639295.1 Methanobrevibacter curvatus
CTTTTTTAACCATCTTTTTTAAAGAATTATAATCATTTTCTCTGAGTTCTAATTTTCTATGTTTCATATTATTATAATATATAATTTAAAGTATATAAACATTTAGAATTAAATTGCCTTAACAATATGATGAATGGTTATCTGTGATTGGTAATTTATTTGCATGAATTTTGGAATTATTTTTAGAATTAAATATGTAAAAAAGAGAATTATTATTTTTAACTCGGTTTTCATTAACCACAGTATATTTATTTTTAATTTCATTAGAAAAGTAGTCTATAATAGAATAAGATCCTAATATATTAAAATTAGAACTTTCTAAATGAATTAGCTTTCCATGAGAATTAGTATTGTCCAAAATTTTGTAGAATTCATTTGAAGTTTTAAAGGAATTAAAATAAGAAATGAATCTAATGCCTAAATTTATCGAATCAGAGAGTTCATCTTCATCATTATCATTATCATCTGATGAATGGTTTTCTTGGATTGGTAATTTACTTGCATAAATTTTGGAATTATTTTTAGAATTAAATATGTAAATTTTATTAATCAAAATATATTTATTTTTATATAACTCATTTTTATATAAATCTACAGTAGAAAAATTATCTAGCAGATTTTTGTTAAAATTTTCAAAGTCGGAATTTTTTTGAACTTTCTTATTCAATTTATGTATATTCTTTAAAGGATTAGAAATAATTAATTTGATTGCCCTAAATTTATGGGATCCAAATTCCAATTCAATTAATTCATCCCAATATTTATCAAAACCTGAAACATTAAATAAGTGTTCACTAAAAGCTTGTGAAACATTAAGATTTACAGGATCTTCATTAGATAAAACAGAATACACCATACCAATGCTATCTTCATCAGAAGAATTATTATGATTATTTAAGTTAAAAGAAATTCCATTAGTATTAAAATCACTTAAATCCTTTGTTAAGTTAGATGTCGGTTTATGATCAACATTAACAGCAGAAGAGTAGTTGTAATAAGAAGTATAGTTATTAAAGTCGACGGCTTCAGCTGAACTTGAATTTTCTCCAGCAGCTACGCTAATGCCAACAGATGTTGAAAGAATAGCTAGTACTAAAAGTGTTAAGCTAAGGTATTTTCCTGCTTTATTGAAATTCATGATGTTCAGCTTTTTAAATTATCTTATAAATTTAGTAGAAACAATTAATTAAAGTTTAAATATTATTTTTACACATTAAGAGAAAAGCAATGTATTCTTCCTATGTATGGTCTAATCTAAACAGAAATTATATTTGTTAATAAAAAAAGCTGAAAATATCTTGTTATTTAAGTATTTCCATTTTTGTATTATACAATATAATGAAAAAACAGGAAAATATAAAATTAGGATAAAATCTATGAAAGTAAAAAAAAATAGACTTTAACTCATTAATTATATTCACCCTATATTTTTTAAACAATAATTTATATTGACGTTTTCTTATATAAAGGTTTATGTTGTTTTATCATGGACAAACTAATTTTATCCATTGAAAATAGCTTAAATTTAAAAACATAGAATTTTTACAAGAGAATAAATAAAATTAATCATTTAAAACATGAATATTTCGCTAAAAACTAAAAATTAGCAGAAATGTATTATGTATTGAAATGTTCATTTACCCTAAACAATTTCAATTTTTTAATGGAAATAATGAAATTTTTATTAAGTTGACATCACCAAAAAAATACAAAAATTAATATACTAAAAATAATAAACTAAAAATATTGTCTATATATTAAATATTTTAAAATAAATTAAAATCTAAAATATAATTAAAACTAAGAATAAAGGAGAGATAAATATGTGTTCAACTGGCGGACCTATGGGAGAAAACCTCGATGTAAAAAAACTTAAAACTAAAAAATACAGATGTTTAGATTGTGGAAATGAATTTAAAGGATTAGGAAGAAAAATCATTTGTCCAAGCTGTCAAAGCCCAAATGTAGAAGAAATTTAAATTCCAAAAAAATGATATTATTGTTTGCAATTCATTAGAATTATGATAGAAAAAAAAGAAATTCCATTAAAAAATTCCGAAATACTTTATCTAATAGGTGAAAGTGGTACTGTTGGTATTTTAAAGGTAGGAAAAGAAAAGATTTTATTTATTGGAACTCCTGAAATGGAAGAAATAGCTCAATTTCTTGAAGAAGATGATTTAATAGCTATTTCTGCCTTTGGCTTAGGGGAAAAATTTGAAAAAGGCATAAAATCTCTTGGATATATTACTCGTGAAATGGATGCACCAATTATAGTTTTACCTAAAGACCACCCAAGTTCAAAACATCTATCTATGGTTCTTTCTGTTGGTGATAAAGTAAGACTAAATTGCAATATAATTCCTGGAACTCATCCAGAACAAGATGTTTTATGTTCATGTGAGAGTTTATCTGGTTTAACAATAGAAAAATCAAAAAATGGAGTTACAATTCATGGAAAACTTAAAAGTTATAAAATTGAAGATTTTTAAGCTATTTTCATTATTAAAATAATTTTGTCAATTACATTTATAACTTTAATTTTTCGATTATTTAAATATATTAAACATAAAGTTGATTAAAATGTTTCATCAATATTTTTTTGAAATTATAGGACAAATTGCTTTTATAATAGTTATTTCTCTCTTTGTTTTGCTTATTCTAGCACTTGTCTTAGGTGTTGTTTTAGTCAAGAAAAAAATTCTTATTTTTCCAAAAATAGTTATCTTTGCATTAGATTTTCTTTATTCTCCATTAAAATACTTAACAAAAACATTGGGGTTTAATGAAGTTATGGTTGATCAAATTGGTGTTGAAATTAGAAATAAAATCAATGAAAACAATTTTAAAGAAAAAGATAATAAAAACAAAATCATTGTATTTCCACATTGCCTTAGACATGAAAATTGCCCTGCAAAACTTGGTGAAATGGGTTTAAAATGTAGTGAATGTGGATTGTGCTCAATTGGAGAAATTAAACCTAAAGCTGAGGAAATAGGATATAATATATTTATTGTTCCTGGATCAACTTTTATTAAAAAAATAGTAAAGAATCATAAGTTTGAATCTGTTTTAGGAATAGCTTGTTATGAAGATTTAAACATTTCTATGATGAATTTATCTAATTTTTCCCCACAAGGAGTTTTACTTTCAAGAACAGGATGCTTTAAAACTGATGTTGATGTTCAAACAGTACTTGAAAAAATAGGATATGAAAAAAAAATAGGAAACATAAGTAAAAACCAAAATATGACATTAAACAATGAAATTTCTGTTTGCCAAAACGAAAAAGACAGCAAATATTTATGAAAACAATAAGAACCTAAGATAAATATTATACAAAATATAGTTATGATCTATTTTTAATTATTATCATTTTAATATACCTTATTTTAATATATCTTACTTTAATATACCTTATTTTAATACACCTTATTTTAATTTAAATCAATTCTATGACTATGACTCAATTTTTACTCGAAATCTTCTCCATAAATTTGAAAAAATTGTTTAGCTGTTCTTCCGCTTCTTGATGACCTAAGATTAGAGAAATTTTTAGCCATTTTATGTAATTTTTCTCTTTTTTCATTGTCTAAATCAGAAAAATAGCTGTCAATTAACTCTAAAAACTCTTTTTGATTTCCTTGATAAAATGAAATCCACAATCCAAATCTATCTGCTAAAGATAATTTCTCTTCTACTGAATCAGAGTAATGAATTTCTTCACTGCCAACATCAACTCCATCATTATCTCTAAAGTATTCTGGAATTAAATGTCTTCTATTAGATGTTGCATAAAATAAAATATTATTAGGAGGAAGTTCAACAGAACCTTCCATTATAACTTTAATAGATTTATAACTTGCATCATTTAAATCAAATGATAAATCATCACAAAATATTATAAATTTATAAGGTAAATCTCTTATTTCATCAACAACATCAATTAAATCTTCTAAATCATCTTTAAAAAATTCAATTATCCTTAACCCATCACTATAAAAATGATTTAATAATGCTTTAACTAATGAAGACTTTCCAGTACCACGAGAACCCCAAATAAGAGCATGAGAAGCCATTTTTCCTTGAGTAAACTTAGAAGTATTTTGATAGAGTATTCCTTTTTGGTGGTCAATATTAATTAAATCATCTAATTTTACAGGGTCGTTGTTGAATATTGGTTTTAGTTGCCCTTTTTTAGATCTATAGATAGCTGCTGGAGTTTTTTCCCAATTAATCATAATATCATGCATTTAGTAATTTAAATTTGAAAAATTAATATTATCATAACACCATTATTTAATAATAATATTACAATTATTAAAACAATCATTATTTAATTAATATTTATATTATTATAATAAGTATTATATAATGATATATTAAAAATAAACTTAAAATTAGAATTAAAATTTTATATATTTAAAAAAATAAAATAAAATACAGAAGAATAAAATATAGAAGAGTAAATAGGAAAATTAAAAATTTCTTAAAAAAAAAAAAAAAAAAAAAAAAAATAGTTGTTTAATTATTAACTTAAAAAAGCAAGGGAAAAAATGTCTTCAATATCTGCAATAATTACAGCTGGTGGAAAAAGTTCTAGAATGATTGAGGACCATAAAAAAAGAAATTTAAAACCAATAAATAAGCTACTACTTCCATTAAATAATAATAATAATAATAATAAAGAAACAATTATTGAAAAAACAATTAATAATGTGCTTTTAACAAATGTTGATGAAATTATTTTAGTTTTAGGTCATTACCACAACGAAATTAAAACAGCTATTTCAAAAATAAAATTTGAAAAAAAGAATATGAATAATAATGAAAATAATAAAAGCAATGTGAATAATAATAATGATAATAAAAATTATAAAATTAAGATTATAAAAAACAATCCTATTGATGTTGATTTGACTGTTTCTTTATTAAATGGATTAAAATGTGCTAAATATGATAACATTTTAGCACTTGCAGGTGATCAACCTACAGTAAATGCAAACACTTATAAAAAATTGATAAATATCTATTTTAATTCAAAAAATCCAAGTAATACTATTTCTATTTTAAGACGAAAAAAATATGGGCATTTAAAAACAGCTAAAGGTCTTGGAATGCCATTTGTAACAAACAAAAAGCTATTAATGCCGTATTTAGAAAATGAAAATAGTAATTTAAATCCAATACTACAAAAGATGTATAATGATGGATGCAAATTTTTTGGTGTAAAAGAAGAAGAAGAAATAGAATTATTAAATATAAATACTTATGAGCAATATAAAACTTATTTAAATCATTTAAACAATTTAAATAATTTAAATAATTTAAACAATAATCCTGAAAGAAAATTTTCGAATTAATGGTTTGTTGAAATATTTATTTATTTTAAAAAATAAGTTTATATTATATCTAATTTTTAAAATAATCATTTATAATTTTATTATATAAAAAAATATTTATTA
>NZ_LWMV01000020.1 GCF_001639295.1 Methanobrevibacter curvatus
ATAAAAATGTCAAAATATACAGAATAAATATATAAATTCATAGAATAATAATAAGACTAAAAATAAAAATAATAAAAATAATAAAAATAATATCCTATTTTCTGTTATAAAAAATGGCATAAAATGTGAAAAAATGACAATAAATGATAAAACGCAACATAAAATCAATAAAAAGGAAAAAAAGAATACAATAAATATTATTAATCCATATAATCAAAAAATAATAATTCAACTAGAAAAACAAAATATTAAAGATCTTAAAAAACTTATATCTAATGCAAAAATGGGTCAAAAAGAGCTAATTGATTTTTCATCGAGAAAAATATCAAATGCTTTATACACTGCTTTTGAAAATTTAAAGCATGAAAAAAAGAAAATTGCTAAAATACTCACAGAAGAAACAGGAAAACCAATTAAAGATTCTATTGTAGAAATGGATAGATCTATTGAAACATTAAAATTCTCAGCTGAAGAATCTAAAAGAATCTACGGAGAAAGTGTTCCATTAGATGCTGGTTTAGGGGGCAAAGGCTTTTTTGCATTTACTCAAAAAGTTCCATTAGGTCTTGTTGTTGCTATTACTCCCTTTAACTATCCAGTCAACTTAGCCATTCATAAAATTGGTCCTGCAATAGCTTCAAAGAACTCTTGTATTTTAAAACCTTCACTTAAAGCACCTCTTGCAGCCATTGAAATGTCAAAGATCATATCATCTGAATTTCCGCAAGGAGTACTAAGCACAGTTCTTGGTGGTGGAAGTGAACTTTCCAATGAACTAATTACAAATCCTAATGTAGATAAGATCACATTTACTGGAAGTGTTGAGGTTGGAAAGTTAATAGCTTCAAAAGCAGGAATGAAAAAAGTATCACTTGAACTTGGTGGAAATGACCCATTAATAATATTAAAAGATGCAAATCTTGAAAAAGCAGTTAAAGGTGCTGTAAATGGAGCATATCTCTTTGCAGGTCAAGTATGTATGGGAGTTAAAAGAATAATAGTGGAAAATGAAATAGCTGATGAATTTTTACAATCATTTAAAAAAGAAACAGAAAAATTAAGAGTAGGCAATCCAATGAATAAAAATACAGATATTGGGCCACTTATTGATGAAGAAGCAGCCAAAATCGTTGAAAAGTCTGTTCAAAACATGATTGATACTGGAGCAGATTTAATTACAGGTGGAAAGAGAAAAGATAATTTTTACACTCCAACAATTTTAGACAATATTGACGGTGAGAGCAGTATTATTAAACAAGAGCTATTTGGTCCTGTTGCACCAGTCATTAGAGTTAAAGATGTTGATGAAGCTATTAAAATAGCTAACAACACAGAATTTGGTCTTCAAGCTGGAGTTTACACAGAAAATATCCACAATGGATTAAAAGTTGCTAATGAAATAATAGCGGGATCAGTTTTTATAAATAAACAATCCACATTTAGAACAGATAACATGCCTTTTGGAGGATTTAAAAACAGTGGTGTTGGAAAAGAAGGAGTCAAATATGCTATAGATGAAATGACAAAAACCAAATTAATTGGATTAAATCTAAGATAGAAAAAAATAAAAAAATAATTTGAAAATAGAATGTTAGAAAGTCCATGAAAATTTGAGCTCAATACAATCTTTTTTTATAATTTTCATGAAGTATACGCTAAAAAAATTAAAAATACAATTTAATAATTATTTTAAATAAATTTAAAGGCTTTCTAAACCAAAATATTTAAATAATGATGATTACAGACATTTTATTGCAATAAAAATGAAAATGTCATTAGTTTACGATAAAGAAGACCCAAAATGTAATTTATTAGACTTAATATTTATATTCCTAAAAGAATTTTTATAAAAAGCTATTTTAGCTATTTTAGCTGAATTGGCTTTGCCAGAGATTCCACATCTACAGTCTTATTTTAATATTACAGTCCAATACTTATTTTTTGGTAATATATTTTCTATCCATTTTTTTAGTAAATGAGGATGTTCCATAGTTCAAAATTTTTAAATTTTAGATAATTTAAAATTGGTTTTAAATTGATTAAATTTAGTATAGTTGTTAATTACAATTTTATTTAATAAAATAATGCTTAATAAATTATTAATTTATATTTAAATAGCGATTTATTGATTAAATCAATTTCAAAGAAATTAATTTTTTTCATGAAATTAATCATGGGACATCTTCAAATGACTAATTTCATTTTATATTTTTAGAAAATCATGATATATTTATTTCAAAACATCTTGAATAATTTCTTAAATTCTTAATTTTTTCATATAAATCTGACCTCCTGATATTAAAATGTATAAAAAGAGTATTTTGATTAAGAATACTCTTTTAAGGCTATGTGTTAATATTCTCCTAAAGATTCAATAGAGATTTTTTCAAGGTTTTTCTTATTTTTACTTAGAATATTTGAAGAAATATGGTTACCTTTTAAGTAAGAGATACCAATACTATTCTTATAGGCTTTATTTTTATAAGCAGTGTTTGAAGAACCTAAAATTACTAACCCAGAATTGCTAGAGTAGCTAATTTTGTTGAAGCTATATTTTGATTCATCATCATTGATGAAAATTCCATTATTTGTGCTGTAGTAAATGCGGTTGTAGCTTACTGAGTTTTTTTGCCAAAAGAAAAGCCCATGCCTTCAGAACATTTATATGCAGAATTTTTTTTAATAATGTTCTTATTGCCTTGAATATATATGCCTGAATTGAAATAATAAATTTTATTTTTATAAATGGAATTGTAATTTCCAACAATATTCAATCCATTTTCAGAAAAATCTACTTCATTTTCCTTAGAGTTTCCTTTAATCTTGTTATGATTAACTTTATTATAATTTCCAACAATATTTAGTCCATTTATACTTTTAATAAATCTATTATTAACAATTGAGTTTTTAGAGCCTTTAATAGCTATTGCTTTGTTCAAGTTTTTGTAAAAAAGGTTTTTGCTTATTTTTCCTGAGTTTAGTTTTCCATAGATCCCATAGTCATATTTTGAAATCTTTAATCCAATTATATTTATTTTTTTGTTTTTGTTATTCTTTAGATTAATAGCTATTCCTTTATTTTTTCCAATAAATCGTACTTTACCTTTTGAATCTTTAGTTGTGGTTATAGTAATTCTTTTATTAACAATTAGTTTTAAATTGTTGTAATCTCCAGCACGAAACTTAACAACATCTCCATTTTTAATAAATTTATTATCTTTAATAGGTATTTTACCACTAATCATTTTAGAGATAGTGTCAGAATCAGTAGAATTACTAATACCATAAGTGGCTGCACTAACACTACCAATAAGTATAAAAATTGATAAAATCACGATAAAGACAAAAACACTCTTTTTTAACATGAAAAATCACCTAAAAAAATTTAAAAAGATATTTTAAAAAATATCTTCAAAAATTTATATTATACTCATTCTGGATAAACAACTGGATTGTACCAGATATTCTTTTTATTTCCTTTAAAAACATTATTTTTGAAAATAGTACTTCTTTCTTGATATACAATTCCATTTACACAGTTAAGAATTTTATTTTTAGTTAGGATATTCTTATTGCCGTTGATATCAATGCCATTTTGAGCTTGGGAAATAGTATTTTTGTATATGGCATTATGTGATCCATAAACCCCAATGCTAGTTATATCGTTTTTATATATTTTGTTTTTATAAACTTTGTTTAATTTGCCTTGGATAGTCATGTCTGCTTTGTAAAGTTTGTTGCTTATTATTAAATTCTTATTTCCCTTAGTGGTAATGTAAGAGTTTATTAGTGTATTTTTATTAAGATTGGTTCCATATCCTCCAGCTTCTATGTTACCTTTAGTTATTTTGTTTTTATAAATTTTGTTTAATTTGCCTTGGGTGGTGATATATGCTTTGTAAAGTTTGTTGCTTATTATTAAGTTTTTATTTCCTTTAGTGGTGGTGTAAGAGTTTGTTAATGTGTTTTTATAAAGAATGGTTCCATATCCTCCAGTTTTTATGTTGCTTTTTTTTATTTTGTTTGAGTATATTGTGTTGTTTTTTCCCTGTGTGTCAATGTCTGAAAGAGTAAAGTTGTTTTTGTATATTTTGTTTTTGTTTCCAGATATTTTAATTCCGTTTTTATAAAAAGTTATTTTGTTAAAATAGCTATTGTTTGTCTTTGCTTTGATTGCAAGGTCATAATTTTTTATGTTTAATCCGTAAATTTTTACTTTTTTGGCTTTGATGTTGATGAAAATACCGTTGCCTTTGCCTATGAATTTAGCTTTGTTTATTTCTTTTTTGTTAGTGGTTAGTTTGATTCTTTTTTTGATTGTTAATTTTAAGTTTTGGTAGTTTCCTTCTTTGAATTTGATTATGTCTCCATTTTTAATGAATTTGCCGTTTTTTATTGGTAAATCTCAGCTAATCATTTTAGAAATGGTGTCAGGATCAGTAGAATTGTTAATACTATAAGTAGTGGCACTCACACAACTAGCACATAGCAATATTATAAATATTGCAACAGCAAATAAACATATTTTTTTAGTTAACATTTGAAATCACTCCTTTTTTATATAAATATTGAATTAACTTTCATTAGAATCCATAATTAAGATGATTTTCTAAATCTTTCTTTGTAACCATATTTTTGTCACTTGGATATTTAATAGCATCAATAGCTACTTTAGGGCGGGCTTTAAACTCTCCTTTTGTTTTTGGTGACTTATTGTATTTGTAGTGAGGATGTATTGTATCTAGCCAGTGCCAAGCTGTTAAAGTTTTTCCATTTTTTGTTAATTTAACATAAGCACAAGCCCAATAATGACCACCAAAAACATCACTATGTGCATAGATAGCAGGTATTCCAGCAGTTCTAAGTAAGGAAACTACTAGATTTGAATGATCTGCACAGTTTATAAGATTTATATCGTCAGATCCGTTGCCTTTAATTTTATTTATTTTTTCAATTGACCATAAATCACTATGATGGCTATCACGATAACCAGAATATTTCTCTTTTTTTCCAACCCATATATAAATAGCTTTAGCCTTTGATAGGGAAGTTAGTTCACCATTGATTTTGCTATCTTTGTCATCTCTTAAAAGAGTTATTAATTGTTTTTTTACAATAGAATGGTTAACATGAACCCATTTTTTATTTTTAGCATGATTAATCAATGTTTCATTATATTTTATTCTTTCTTTACTTGTTAAATCATCTTTGAAGTATATATCCGTGGTAGAAGCTACATAAGCTTTTTGTGTGTATTTGCTTGTTTTTCCATTTATTTTAGTGGAAATTTTTAAAGTGGTAAAAACATAGGGGTTTAGTTTATTGTTGACACCTGTGTTAAGATTTTCAGTATGCTTGCCATAGTATGTAATTTTGTAGCTACTTGGAAATTTCTTTATTTTAATAGGGGAATATTTTTTGGTTTTTGAGTTTTGAACATACCATTTTCCTGATATGCTTG
>NZ_LWMV01000021.1 GCF_001639295.1 Methanobrevibacter curvatus
AATATACTTAATATTAAATTTTTATTGAGATAATACTTATTGATTTAATAAAATAAATTTTATTAATTTTATTGATATATAATATATGTAAAATGTAAGATTTATAATTAATGTTGTATAATTAAATAATATGGAAACTTTTATTACAAATTCTGTTTTTGGGTTTATTTCATTTGATGAAAAATTAAACATTATTGAATATGAAAATTTCAAATTTGATGAAATTCCCCTAAAAATTACATCAATGAGAGAAGGAAAAATACTTGATGAAGAGATAAAAATAATTGAAAGTGTAGATGAAAAATATGGTAGAATCAATTTAGAATCCAATAGAAAACTTTCAAATTATAGTAATTTAAAAAATTTTAATAAACTCCAATTATCCTCTGAAAACATTGGTGGAAAACATTTAAGATCCAATTTAGAAGACATTTTAAATGAAATTTTAAAAAAAGATTTAGATGCAATAAGCAAAGAAAATGAAAATTTAAATAAAACTTTAAATAAAAACTTAAATAAGAGCTTAAATAAGAATTTAAATAAAACAGAAAATTCTATAAAAAAACTTATATCAGAAATATATGTAAAAATAGCTTCATTAGAAATGAAAGAATCCTTTCAAGAAGAAGATAAATTACTTATTCAAAGTATAAATTCTCTTGATGAAATAGATGAATCAGTTAGTAAGTTAGTTGAAAGAATTAGAGAATGGTATTCAATATACTTCCCTGAAGTTGAAATTATACAGAACAACAACAGTTATATTAAGTTAATAGCTGATTATGAAGATAGAGAAGAAATTATAAAAAATAATCTAAAAGAATTTAACTTAGATGTTCATATTAGCAATGGAGCAGATTTAGAAAAAGAAGACATTGAAATAGTTAAAAGGTTTGCTAATTCTATTAAATCACTTCAAAAATCAAGAAAAGATATTGATGATTATATTGATATTAAAATGGATAAAATCGCTCCAAATTTAAAAGATTTGGTTGGATCAACACTTGGAGCAAAATTAATAGCTCATGTTGGAAGTGTAAAAAGGTTAGCACTATTCCCATCTGGAACTATTCAAATTTTAGGTGCAGAAAAAGCATTGTTTAGACATTTAAAAACTGGCGAAGATCCACCGAAACATGGTTTAATATATCAACATCCAGAAATTCGTGGAGCAAAATGGTGGTTAAGAGGAAAAATATCTAGAACATTAGCATTAAAAATAAGTTTAGCCGTTAGAAAAGATGTTTTCAGTGGAGTTTTTGATCCAGCAAATCGTGAAAATTTTTTAAAAAAGATTGAAGATATTGCAAATAAAAATCCTTTTCCTCCAACAAAAAAACAGTTAGAAAAAAGAAAATTAAAGAATAAATCAGGAAATAGAAAAAATACAAAGGATGAATCAAGCAAGGACTCCAACAACTATAAATATATTAAAACTAAGTCCTTTGATTCACCAACAATAAACTTCAAAAAGAAAAAAAGAAACAAAGTTAAAGGGAAAAAACTTTTAAAAGACCTTGATTATTAAAAATTTTTTAAAAAAAATCTAAAGTCTTAAAAGTTAAAGCCTTAAAATTTTAAATCTTAAAATTTAAAACTTAAGACTTAAAGCTTAAGACTTAAAACTTTAAAAAATGTAATAACAAATAAAAATAAAAACTTAGGAATGAAAAAATGAATATTTATAATGATAGTCAGCAAATAGCAACTGAAAATCTTATTGTTGGAAAGAAAGTCTATGGTGAAAAGTTAATTATTCTAAATAAAAATTTTAAAGATAAAGACATTAGAGACAAAGATTTTAAGAATGAAAATATTGAAGATTTAGAAAAAAAAATTGAATATAGAGTCTGGAATCCAAAAAGATCTAAGTTGGCGGCTGCACTCTTAAATGGATTAAAAAGTGTAGAAATAAATGAAAATTCTAAAATTTTGTATTTAGGTGCTTCAACAGGTACAACTGTTTCACATATATCAGATATTGCTAAAAATGGCTTAATTTATGCTGTAGAATTCTCTCCAACTGTTATGAGAAAATTAGTTCGATTATCAAAGATTAGGAAAAACATTGCCCCAATTTTAGGAAATGCTACAAAACCTAAGAGATATTTAAATCTTCTTGAAGAAGTTGATTTAGTTTACTGCGATGTAGCACAGCCAAATCAAGCTAAATTATTCATGGATAATGTAAATTTATTCTTAAAAGAAAATTTTAAAGCTATTTTAATGTTAAAAGCCAAAAGTATTGATGTTTCTTTAAAACCTCAAAAAATATTTAAAGAGGTTGAAAAAGAATTAAAATCAAAAGGATTTAAAGTAATAGAAAAGGTTAAACTTGAACCATATGAAAAAGATCATCTCTGCTTTGTTGTTGAAAAAAACTTTTAATAAATAACTAAATTTTTAAATAATAAAATTTTCATGCTATAGTTAATTATAGCTAATTATATATTAAATTATTTATTATCGTATTATCTTAAAAAATAATTCATTGTATTTAGATTCATTAAATAAGAATATATACAGAATCTATGATTAGAATTAAAGACTTATTTCTGATTAATTAAGTATATAATCCCTAAAAATAAAAATAAAAAATATCTAAAAATATCCAAAAATTCTAAAAAAGTATTACTTAAGAAAGTTTTATATGTGATGAAGACAATATGTGTATATGCTAATATAAATTTAATAAACTTTGCTTAGACTCCTCATAGAGTTTTTTACACTCCTACATAACCACTTCACTCCAAAAGACTATGAGGATTTGTCTTATTTTGTGAAACACGAAGTTTATACTTATTTTAGCAATATTTTTTCTTTTTTTAAAAACAAAATTTCCAAATAAACTTAATAACTGACTTATAGAAAAATCGCCTATTTTATAAAAAAAGTATTACTTTTCAAAGCTATAACTTATTAAAATCTATAGAATTCTATTTTTAAAATAACTATTTAATTTTCATTAATATTACAAGTTTATTTTTAAAATTTAATAGTTTATAACAGATCAAAAAAATTAATAGAAAAAACTAAGCAAATAAAAATTTAATAATAATATAATTGATGTATCAATTAGATAAAAAAATAAAATTTATAAAAAAATAAATTTATTTAAAAACTCAAAATAATAAAAAATTAGAGATAATTAAAGATGCTTAGAGATAATTAATATCAACTATTCTATCAAAAAGTAATTTAGATATTTCAGCTTTAGATCTTAGAGATATTTTTTCTACATCTTCATTAACAAAAATAACCTCATTTTTATCAGACCCAAAACCAGAACCTTCAATATTTAAGTCATTTGCAACAATTAAGTCTGCTCCTGCATTAATCAACTGCTTCTTAGAAATTGAAACAATATTTTCCTCAGAAATATTATATTCTGCTTTAAAGCCTACTAAAAATACATTTGGGGCTATTTTTTTAATTTTCCTAATAATTTTTTCCGTTGTCTTAAACTCTAGGGATAGATCTATTGAAGAAGAAATTTTAAACTCCTCTTTCTTAATTGGAGAAAAATCAGAAATTGCAGCTGCTGAAATAAAAATATCCATATCTTTAACAAGCTTTAAAGTCTCATTATCCATTTCAAAGCTTGATTGAATATAAACTGTATTGAAAATATTTAAAATGTCTACAGAAACATTCCCAGCAAGCAAAGTAACATTTCCTCCACGGATATAAGCTTCTTTAGCTACTTCTAAGCCCATTTTCCCTGAAGATTTGTTAATAATTCCCCTAATAGGATCAATAGCTTCATATGTACCTCCAAGAGATATTAAAATATTTTTATCCTTTAAGTCTGCATTACCATTAGATAAATTAGCTATTCTAAGAGATTCTAGTATAACTTCTTCTTTATCTGGAAATTTAGCTTTTCCTTCTTCATTTTTAGGGTTTAAAAAGTAGACACCTTCTTTTTTAAGCTTTTCAATATTTTCTCCAATGGCTTTATACATTGAATCATGCATTGAAGGAACAAATAAAATTGGAGTATTGTGTCCAAAGCCTGTTATAAGAAGAGTTGTTATTGGATTATCAGCTATTTTATTAGAAAATTTACTTATAACATTAGCTGTAGCTGGAGCTACAAGAATAAGGTCTGCTTGAGCATATTTTACATGTTCAATCTTACCTGTCAGCTTTCTAACAACTTCTTCACCTGTAGCAAATTCTAAAGCATTAGGGTGAATAATTTCGGCTCCTTCATCACTTAGAAAAGCCTTAATTTCTATTCCTAGTCTCTTAAATTGACGAGTTAATTTAATAGTTTCTACAGCTGCAATACTTCCTGTAACACACAAAATAACTTTCATATTAACCATTTGATAAATAAATAAAATTTAATAAAAAAAATAAACAAATAACTAATTAAAAAAAATATTAAAAATAAAAATATTAAAAATAAAAAATTGAACCATGATTATTAATCTTTAAAGTGGAAATAAACTATAAAAATTGAATATGTTCTGAAATATAATTAAAATATTTTTCTTGCATAGAAAATTCAGATTCTGGAGCAGTACATAGCACGACATAAACATAATCTCCTTTTTTAAACCAAATAGCTCTATGTTCTTTAATTAATTCTTTTTCTGTAACTATGTATGTACATTCTAAAGCACTAAATTCTCCAACAGTCGTGTTTCCCTCATTAACCAGTTGATACGAAGAATTTAAAAACATTTTTCTATATGTATCTCTAAAAATTGAATCTAAAGAAGACTTATAAGCTTTTTTCTGAATTACAACGCTAACTTGATCAAGATTTGAGTCCATATCAACATAATTAGGATCTACAACAGCTATAATTGTATCATTTGCATAAGATTTAGCTTCTACCCAATTGTTAGGAATTATTATTTTAATTCCTTTCTTTGTAAGAGTTTGTGGAGCTTCATCAGAACTTTTGTCCGTAACACATCCAGAAACTAAAATAACAGAAATAATCAAAATAGCCATTAAAAAATATTTTTTCAAATAATCACCAGTAAATAAAATTTTAAAAATAAATAACATTTTAAAGAATAAATAACATTTTAAAGAATACTTTAAAGAAAAATTTTATTATAAAAAAAATCGAGAATGTTCTAATTTTTAGAAGAACCACCACTAGACCCACCAGAAGAGCCTCCACCACTAGAAGAACCACTACTAGACCCACCAGAAGAGCCTCCACCACTAGACCCACCAGATGAACCTCCACCACTGTTAGAGTCAGGTTTAAGAGAGTTGTCCTTACTACCAGAGGAACTATTGGAAGAAGAACTTGAGTTAGATTTGTTAGGGTTTTTAGTAGTATTAATATTCTTACTTACATCTGGAAAAGCTGTTTCATTTACATAAATAATATTGCTAGTAGAGTATAAGGAATCAAAGTCAAAGTTAAAAAGACCAAATCCAATGCCTCCAATAAATGCAACAGCTAAAAAACAAATTGCTAAAAATGCGTATTTATTAGTAAATAGGTTACTATTATCTTTCTTAGGTTTAACAATATATTTATCAGAAATAAATTTCTTTTCTTTTAACTCTTTCTCTTTTTTTGCTTTAATAATTTGAGGGTTTGGTGGAGGAGTTTTTTCCAGACCTCTTAAAGTTTGAACCCTCTCAGTAGCATTAATTGTATCTAATTCTTTAAGATATTCATTTTTAAGAAAATCATACTTCTTTGGTGAAATATATCCTTTTTTATAATCTTTTTCTAAATCATTTAAGATTTTTATAAGTTTTTGTTTATCCATTCTAATAAAATCGTCCCCTTATCAATAATTAAGCAAAATGAAAAAATTAAAGCATAATTAGGTTTATGGTCATTATTCTAAAATTATTAATGTTTAATACATATTACACTAATACATATATCATAATTGTATTATCATATAACTACTTATTATCATTTAAAATAAAAATATTTTATAAATATAATGCATTTAATTAAGAAAATATATTAATACTATATATCAACTTTACTTATTAATATTTCCTATTTCTGCTATTGGATAAGATCCTAAAACTTTCAATAAATAGACTTTCTCTTCTATTTTTTCCAAAATTGCTTTAATTTTTTTATCATCACTATGGCCTTCAAAATCCACAAAAAATATATAAGTACCTAGACCTTCTTTTAATGGACGAGATACAATTTTAGAGAGGTTAATTTTATTTTTAGCAAATATTTCTAAAGTTTCATATAGTCTTCCTGGATTGTTATCATGTAAAGTAAATAAAATCGAAGTTTTGTCATTACCTGTGGGTTTTGTCTTCTTTTTTCCTAATGCAACAAATCTTGTTTGATTGTTATCTGTATCTTGAATGTTTTCATCAAGAATTTCTAAGCCATAAATCTCTGCAGCTTTTTTGCTTCCTATAGCACCACTATCATTAATATTTTTTATTGATTTAGCTGCTACTGCAGTACTTAATGTAAAATGAGTCTTCAATTTATGTTTTTCTATATATTTTTGGCATTGGGAAATTGCTTGAGAGTGTGAGAAAACATTTTTAATATTTTCTAAAGAAACTCCTTTCTTAGCCATTAAATTTTGAGAAATAGGAACAACAAACTCTTTTTCTATTATTAAATCACTATCAACCAATAAATCTAAGGTTAATCCCACAGATCCTTCAATAGAATTCTCAATAGGAACTATTGCAACTTCTGCATGGTTTTCTTCAACACATTTAAGAACAGATGGTATTGAGCACTGAAAAAATAAGTCATCACTAAGTGATGATGCTACTTCATGGGTAAAAGTCCCATTAGGTCCTAAAAAAACTATTTTAGAATAAATTATACTACCTCCAGAGATAAAATCTATAGATAAATAAAATTGTTTATTATAATAAAATTATATTATTTTTAATATTTTATATATTCTTAATATTTTATATATTCTTTGAAAATTTATTAGGAATTTAGAAAAAATGTTAAAAAGTTGAGTTTTAAATTTTTATAAAAAAATAAAAGAATAGAAAAAGGCAAAGAAGTAGAAAAATAAAAAAATAGAAAAAAGATAAAAGTAAAAAAAAAAGATAAAAATAAAAGTGAAAAAAAGATAAAAAATTAAGAATCCATAATCAACTATATAAAACAATTCCTAAATAACCTAAATCCTGATTAAAAAACATTACTGTTACTTGCAAAATAGCCATTAAAATAATAATTAATGCTAAATAGCTATAATCTGAAAGGTTAATATTTTTTTTTGAGGAATATAACTGGGAATTATCCGAAAAACATCTGCTAATCATACTAAAATATACATTTTCACCTTTTTCAAATGCCTTTAAAAACATCATTCCTATTGTGTAACCTACTTGTTTTATTCTCCATTTATACGGAGTTAATTTACTATGAATATTAAAATTTCTAGATTTTTGTGCTGTTCGAATAGCTGAAAGTTCATCAATAAAAACAAATAAAAATCTAACCATTATACTTAAAATCATTGCTAAATCTTTTGGCATTCCTAATTTTCTAAAGGATTGAACAATTTCTTGAACAGGGCTTGTAGAGGAAAGAAGAACTATGGCTGTTAATGAGACAATTAACCTAGCAGCTAGAAGTATTGCCCAATTTAAGCCTAAATCAGTAATGTGTAACCAAGATACGGAACTTTGCCAAATAATAGCTCCAGGATGAATAAATGGCTGAAAAAGAATTATAAACCCTCCAAATGGTAGTAGGAGAGCTATTCTTTTAAAAGAATTTATAAAGGATAAATTAGCCAAAAATATCATTATCAATAGAAATATTTCCATAACAACTGGAACTAATAGCTGATTTGAGTAAACAGTAAAGACAATAATTACTAAAACAGCTATTAACTTTATTCTTCCTTCTAAATTATGGACTATTGAATTTTGTGATGATAATGCATCTAAATCCAGTGCTTCATTAATATTCATAAAATCAACATAAAAGTATTTGATACTATCTTAAAACTTTAATCGTGTTTTTTGACTATATATGCCACCCCAAAACCAAGGGTAATTGTAATCACAATTCCAATGATTAAAGCAACTATTTCTCCCAACTTAGAATCTCCAAGTGTGTAATCTGGAAAAGGTGACTCTACAACAGAAACTGCAGCATCTTCACTAAGTGCTGAATCTTCTGCAGATTTTTCTAATCCATCAGGATCAGCAGATGCTAAAAATGGAGATAAACAAGCTATTACAATACATAAAACTATTCCCATGATAATTAAGTATTTATTTCCCTTTTCCATTTAAATCACCAATTCATTACTTTTTCTTTTTCTATTCCAAGCTAATAAGTCTGGTCTGTATTTTTCAAGGACATATATTACTATAACAGTCAAAACTGCTTCAATAATTCCAATAAATGCATGTAAAATTCCCATTGAAGTAAGTCCAATTATTAAAGGAAATTTGCCAGCAATTATCATTTCAATAGCACAGAATTCAGCAGAAATAAATGTAGCAAGCCATGCCCCTATTCCTATTGCAGGATATTTTCCAATAAAATTCTTAAGTCCTTTAAATGTGAGTAAACCTACTCCACCACCGATAATAGCCATGTTTAAAACATTAGCTCCAAGAGCTGTGATTCCTCCATCTCCAAAAAGCAATGCTTGAATAAGAAGCACAACTGTGAATACTAAAATAGCTGCCTCTGGGGCTAAGAATACTATAGCAACTAATGTTCCTCCAACCATATGCCCACTAGTACCAAAAGGAATAGGCAAATTCATAGACATTATAGCAAAAATTCCTGCAGCTAAGACTGCCATTAAAGGA
This sequence comes from Methanobrevibacter curvatus, assembly GCF_001639295.1. Lineage (GTDB taxonomy): Archaea > Methanobacteriota > Methanobacteria > Methanobacteriales > Methanobacteriaceae > Methanoflexus > Methanoflexus curvatus. Next base: position 8,773 of record NZ_LWMV01000021.1, read on the forward strand.
ATACGTTTTTCATCAAGATTATTTCTTGCCCATCTTGATGCAAAATATAGTGCTATAATCAAAATTACATAATAAATGGCACATTGCCAATAAGGTATAAATCCATCAGGTATATGCATTTTCATCACTCCATAGAATAAAAAATTAAATTTAAGCAAATAAAGAAAATAAAAATAAAAACTAAAATAAAAACTAAGATAAAAGCTAAAATAAAAACTAAGATAAAAGCTAAAATAAAAAAGTAATACTTTTTGTCCAAAAAATTAAAAAAAAGTATTACTTTTTTTGTATTATTAAAGTTGAAATTTCTAAAAACAATCTAAAAAGCATTCTTTTTAAAATATAAAGATTGATAAATATAAATTATTATTTTAATTTATATAAAGGTTTTCTTTGTATTACAAAAACTATTTTTTTCTAAAAAAAGTAATACAAAAATGTAAAAAAAACTAAAAAAAACAGAGGAGAGTATAGTAAAAATAGAAGAAATATGCTGAAAAAACAGTAAATAAATGGAGAAAAAAAGAAAAAAATGAAGAAAAAACAGTAAATAAAATGAAAAATAAAGAAAAAAGAGTAAAAAAAGAAGAAAAAAGAATAAAAAAGAGTAAAAAAAAGAAAAAAATAAGTTATTCACTTTCCAATTTAATAATCAAATTCAATAGATCAGATTTTGTAATAATACCTACAATATTATCATCTAAATCTACAACTGGAAAGCCATCAAAGCCTGTTTTTAGCATTTCATCAGCAACAGTGGTTATGTTGTCTTCGGTTGAAACTTTTGAAACATTTCTAGTCATTATATCTCCAACAAAAATATTTTTTACCTGTGTTTTCATGTGATTTTCAGAGACTTTTTTCCTAAAATTAACATAAGCATTTGCAATATCTTTTGATGTTAAAATGCCTACTAGAGCATTATCTTCACTAACTAAGAGTCTTCCAACACCAGAATCAATTATTAATCTTCTTGCATGAATTAATCTATCTTCTGGAGAAACAAAAATCAAGTCTGTAGTCATTATATCTTTTACTAATACTCTTTCATAAGCCCTACCTCTGCAAGTATCAATAAAATCAGATTTAGAAACTAAACCTTTTATATTTCCATCACTATAGACAGGAACTCCGCCAATATTATTTTTAACAAGAATTTCAGCTACTTCAGGAACAGACATATCCTCATCAACAGTTATAACATCTTTAATCATTAGAGTGGACATGTGAAAATGAGAAGGTGCCATATTTCCATACTTAGAAGAACCGAGTTTAATGGCTATGTCTTTTTCAGTAGCTATTCCTACAAGCTCTTTTTCCTTGTTTTGATTTGTATTTATAACAGGTAGCCTAGATACTTTCTTTTTTTCCATTAATTTTAAGCCATCACAAATATTTTGATCTTTATCAATGGAAATGATTCCTTCAGACATTATATTTTTAACCTGCATTTTTTCACCAACATTAGAATATAATAACTTAAAAAAATATAAAAAATTTTAAAAAAATATAAAAAAATTAAGAAATATAAAAAGTTTTAAAAAAAATATAAAAAACATTGATAATGTATAAAAAATATTAAATTGAAAAAATATAAAAAATAAATTAATTAATATTAATTGCTCTTAAAACATCTCTTTCTGTAATTATCCCATAAAGAACATTATCTTTAACAACAGGAACTCCTCCAGTGTTTTTATTTTTTAATATATTACATAAGTCACCAATTCTTGTTAATGGCTCAATGGTAACTACTTCTTTTTTCATTACTTCAGAAACAAAAGTATTTAAAACCTCTAAAGCACTGTTAGATTTGATATGTGTAAATAAATCTTTTTCAGAAAAATATCTTAAAATGTCATTAGCAGTTAGTATTCCAACTAATTTTCCGTCTTTTAGATGTGGAAGATCTTCTTTTCCAATAATTGGAATTCTTCTTAGGTTATTTCTAAACATTATTTTAGTTGCACCTTCAATTGGAGTTCCAGGAGTTGTTGTAATAACTTCTTCAACCATAAAGTCTTTAACAAGCTCATCAGTTAAAACTCCTCGTAAAGCCAGAGCAAAATCCCTTTCAGTTACAATACCAAGAATTTTTTGGTTTTCACCAATTATTGGAAGTGCACCAACATCTTTCTCAAGCATTATTTTAATGGCTGTGGAAATTGAATCTTTATGTGTTAAAGAAAAAACATCTTTTGTCATTATTTCTTTAACACTTTCATTAATAGCTCTTAAAAAGTTATCATGATATTTTTCTTCCATTAGATTAAATTTATCTCCTCCACCTAAAAAATTTAAAATATCCATAGAAGTCACAATACCTAATAATCTTCCAGAACCTGGATCGGTAATAGGTAGTCTTCTAAATTTATGTTTAGCCATTATTTCAGAAGTTTCTTTAATACTTGTAGTTGGAGGGATTGTAATGACATCTTTAGTTGCTAATGTCATGATATCTCCATCATGCTCTGAAACTCGACTTTCATGCTCAACAGAACCTCTATTTCTAGATTTTCTTAAGTTTATGGCGGTTTTATCTTTCATTTAAACACCTCTTTTTTAACTTAATCTAATTTTTAATAAAATTTAATCTAATATTTTATAAAATTTAATAATAATATTATAAAATTTAATTATAATTTCATGAAAATTTAAAGCAATATTATAAAATTTAAAGCAAAAAAAAACTTTAAGCCATAAATGTAAATTAAAAAATTATAATTCAAAAAATAATTTATTCAAAGAATATTTACTCAATTTCTAAAAATTTATGAATTTGTGGAATTAAATAAACATTCATATATTTTCCAGCTATTTTAGAAAACTTAAAAAACCTTTCTGTGTTATTTTTCCATATGTTCATTGGACTTTGTGGTTGAATAACAATAGAAAGGTTGTTATTATTATTATTATTATTATTATTATTATTATTATTATTATTACTATTATTATAAATCAAATCATTTTTAATTAATTCATTTTTATTATTAACCATATCTTTATTATTTAATCTAAATTCATTATTTATTTTAAATTCATTATTTACTTCTTTTAATACCTTTTCAAAATTATCATAATTCGTTTCTGGGGAAATAACAATTTTAAAATAAAAGGATATATTATTTTTCATCAAAATTTTCATTGACTCAATTTCTTTTTTATAAATTTGAGTATCATGAATATTTTTCTTAGCAATAAAAAATTCAGGGAGCTTTATATCAATAGAAACTATCAAATTTCCATTTTTATAATTTAATTTTTCTATAGCATTAGGAATAGAACCATTAGTTTCTAATAAAATTGGAAAATCAATTTTATCAATTAATTCATTTATAAAATCTATGTGAAGAGTAGGTTCACCACCAGTAATTGATATTGAATGTAAATCTGGTGTTTTTAATTTATTAATCTCATTTAAAACTTCTTTAACAGATAATAAATCTAAATTTTCTACTGACTGACTTGTAGGTGTGTCACAATACAAACAATCCAAATTACATCCACCTAAACGGATGAATATTTCTCTACGACCTACAAAAAGACCTTCACCTTGAAAGCTAGAAAAAATTTCAACAACAGGAGCTTTAATAAAAACCACTTTAAAAATTTTTAAAATACATTTAATAAATAATTAGTTAGATAATTAGTTAGATAATTAGTTAGATAATTTAAATATAAATTAAAAAAATTAAAAAAAATGCATTTAAATAAAATAAATTAATGAAAAATAAATCAGCTATTTATTTGTTAATTTAATTGATTTTCTTTGTAAAAATAGCTCCTTGACCTATTCCCTCATTTACACCTACTGAAATTGAATTAATGTTATTATACCCCTTATTTTTTAAATCTTTAAAAATTATTTCATTAAAATACTCAGCTAAAGATTCTGCCGAACTATCATCTAAAGGAAGAAGAATTGCATCGCTTTTTGGAATTGCATATTTTTTTCCCTTTACAGAGAATTTAAGATTTTCAATATTATTGAAAACCTCGATAGAAATATCTTCAGGTTTTAAACCTTTAAATTCAGTGTATTTATTAAATATAGGGATCAACAAACGGTGATCTAAAGATTTACAGACATTTCTTGCTGAATTTTTAATGTCTTTAAAATCAACAACAAAATTAAAGTCACCAAATCTATCTCCTTCTATTTCAATATCCACAAAATATGAATGTCCATGAATAAAACCACAAAAGTTATGTCCAGGAATTATATGTGCAGAAGAGAAACGTAAATTTGCTGACATTCCATTTACAACAATTTTCATATTTTATACCTAAAAGTTTAAATTTATATTTTAAAAAAAAATTAAAAAACTAAAAATTTTTAATATTATTAATTAATTAAAAATTCATTAAAAGATTATGATATTCTTAATATTTATAAAGGATATTCTTAAATATCAAAAACAAATTTTTTCTAAAAATACTATAATTTTATTTTATTTTTTCTATTTATTAAATCTTTCTAATTTATTCAAAAAATATAAAATCCTTAGTAAAAAATGAAAACTTTTTAAAAAAGTAGAAGATTTACAAACAAATCCGTAATCATCATGTGAAAAATTAAAAAAATATTTAATAAAGTAAAAAATATTAATGAAATAAAGAATGCTAATAAAATAAAGAACACTAATAAAATAAAGAATTTAATAAAATAAATAAATTAAATAAATATATATTGATAAAATAAAAAATTTATTATTTTTCAAATGCTCTTACTAAAGATATTTATATATTAAAAAAAAAATTATCTCTAATGTCAAATTCACTTTTTTGCCCTAACTGTGGAATGTTAAAAAATAATTGTGTTTGTAGTAACAACAAATCAAAGAAAGAAAAAACATTTAATAATTATGACACACAAAATACTTTAGACTTTTCTTATCCAAAAAAAGAAAATTACAACACACAATATGATAAAATTGATGAAAATAGCTTTGTTTATTCAATAGAAAAAAATTCACTTAATACCATCGAAATAAATAAAATAAAATCTAATTATCCTGAAATTCCAAGTGAAATCATTGAAAAATTTCCATTTAAGCATCCACGAGTTGGTCAACTTGAAATCTTATCTGAAATTGTAGAAGCCATTGAAAAAGGGTTTAAATACATTATTTTAGAAGCTGGAACTGGAACAGGAAAATCTGTAATAGCTGCTACATTAGCCAGGCTCTATGAATCCTCATATATTCTTACAATGACTAAACAATTACAATCACAATATGCAGAGGAATTTAATTTTCCATTAGTTAAAGGCAGATCCAATTTTTCTTGTTTGAATGATGATTTAGAGTCTACATGTGATATTGGAAACTGTAAAACAAGTCCTAATTCAAAAAAATTCTTTTGTCCATTTGGAGTAAGTAAAAATCCTCCATTAGGTGCAAATGAAGCATTTGAAACGTCTTATGGGGCTTTATTTTTCAATAGTGAAAATCATTGTTCCTATTGGCAGCAAAAAGCAGATTCTATTAACTCTCCCATTAGTTTAATGAACTACGACTATGGGATTTTAGAGTTAAACTATGTAAAGCATTTTCCAAAACGAAAGTTATTGATTTTAGATGAAGCCCATAACATTGAAAATAAGCTAATGAGGATTTTAGAGTTAAATCTTTACAATAAACGACTAGAAAAAGATATCAGAAGAACAATAAGTAGAAGAACTGTTAAAGATGGTGAAATATCCGATTGGAAATTAGAAATAGAAGGAATCTATGAAGCATATAGAGAAATTGATTTAAGTAAATTATCTATTAATAAGGCAGATAGAATAAGATCTACAACTTTAAGGCTAAAACAACTATGTGAAAACCTTGAAAAAGAGCCTAAAAATTGGGTTATAGATGGAAATGAAGTTGGTGTTTCATTTAAACCACTTAAAATAAATCAATATGCAAAAAATTATTTATTTAATCATGGTGAAATAACAATATTTTTAAGTGCTACAATCTTATCTCACAAGCTATTTTCTAAATGGCTTGGATTAAATCCAAGAGATGTTTTTCATATGAAAGTAGATAGTCCATTTAAAGCCCATCAACGTCCAATTGAATTGAAATTTGCTGGAAAAATGAGTAAAAATAGAATAAATCAAACTGCTCCCAAAACCATTCCTATTTTAAATAAAATCCTAAAAAAACACGAAAATGACAAAGGTTTAATTCATTCTAATAGTTACAACTGTCAACACTACATTACAAACCATTTACATAACACAAGAATAATTTCACACAACAGTGAAAACAGAGAAAGAATTTTAAACTTTTTTGAAAAAAGTGAAGACCCACTTGTACTTGTTAGCCCTTCAATGAGTGAAGGTGTTGATTTACCATATGATAAATGTAGATTTCAAATAATTTACAAGGTTCCTTTCCCTTATCTTGGAGATAAGCAGATAAATCAAAGAAGAAAAAGAGATCAGCGATGGTATGCATATAAAACAGTAATGACACTGATGCAAGCTTATGGAAGAGGAATGAGAGCAGAAGATGATGAATGTTACACATACATAATTGATGAAGACATAAATATTCTTTTTAAAAGTCCAATGTATAAATCATTACTTCCTGAATTCTTTAAAGAAGCCATCATCCAAGACGACTAAAAAAAAACTAAAAAAAGGATAAAAAAAGAAAGAAGCAAATTAAATAAGAAATAATTCAATTAAAAAATTTACTTTAAAGACTTACTTTAAAAATTTACTTTAAAAGCTTATTTTAAAAATTTTTCACTTTGTGCTTTTTTATTTAAATAGCTATTGTTATTTCGTCAAAGCTTACTATTGGGATTTTACGGTTTTTTTTACCATCTTTAAGTTCAATAAATCCATTTTCACTTAATTTTTTTACTTTTGCTAGAACTGTACATGTGTTTTTATCTAATAATCTTGAGAGTTCACTTATAGATTCAGGATTTTTAGTTTTTATGGTGTTTAGTATGTTTATATCAAATTCAGATAAAGCTATTTTATTGGTTACTACAGTATGTGTTTCTTTTATTGATTCATCTAAATGCTTTAGGTAATATTTCCAAGCTTCTAAATCAGAATAAAATAGCCTATTATTAGTTATTTTCGCTTTTTTTTCTAGTTTTTCAAGAGACCCATAAGTATTTTCCATTTCTCCTATAAGTTCTTCAGCTGTTTGTTCTTTTATTAAAGTTATTCTCATAATTTCAACTACTTTATTAAATTATCAACATTTAAACCTTCATTTAATTCAATATGATTCAATACTATATTATGGACTTCATTAATCCAATTACTTCCAAACTCCACTTTATAAATATCTTTATCACATAATTTTATTTTCATCTGCTCTTTTCTATTCATGTAATATATTATTATATACAAATTTATTTATATAATTGATGTTTTTTATCCATATATTATGTGGAAAATAAAAAAATAAACACAAAAAATTATTATTGATAGATAAATTATATATACATAAATAATTTATATATAAAATATATTCATATAAATAATTTATATGTAAACTAATTGAGAAAATTCATTTTTAATATTATTATTTAATAAAACATGATTATTTTAAATAAATTAATAGAATTAAGATAAAAGAGGCAAAAATATGAGTAGAAAAGATAAAAATATAAATAAAAAATCGATTAAAGATGAATCTGAAATTTTATGGCTATTTCCAAAAGTAAATGTCTTATTAAGAAGAAAAATGCAAAAAGAATTAAGTCAATATGAGCTATTATGGGAACAATGGAGCATTTTAAGTAAAATTTATAGAAATGAAGGAGTAAATCAGAAAAAAATAGCTGAAATATCAATTAAAAATGAAGCTGCTGTAACCAGAACTTTAAACTACTTAGAGGGCAAAAATTTAGTTTCAAGAGAAAAATCAGAAAAAGATAAGAGAGAGTATTTAATCTATCTCACAGAAAATGGTAGAAAAATATATGAAGAAAGTGAAGAAGTATATTTTAAAATATTAAATGATATAAACAATATTTTCAAAAAAGAAGAACTTAAAAATCTAAAAAAATCATTAAATAAATTAATTGATAATTTACATTGAACAATTAAAAAACAAAACAACTTAGATGACACCTAGATATCAACAATTTGAGTTAAAACTTTTTTGTGTATTACCATTATTTCAAATAGTAATATTTAAATATTACATAAATTCATATAATATGCTAATAACATTAAATTTCAAGCTATTAAATTATTATTAGGACTTAAATATGTAAATGCAATATTGTACTTAAATAAAATTTACATTTAAAACAAGGATATGTGCATTCTCCAAACAAAAAAACATTTAAACAATATTGATTAAAATAGTGTAGGCTATCTGGTTGAATTATTATTTTCCTAGAGTGCCATTTATTTTCATAAAAACCTGTGATCTAGCCTGGAATATAATGACGGACTTTGGATCCATATGACAGTGGTTCAAATCCACTCAGATCCGCTTTAATTCAACTTTACAAGATATTTTCAATACATTATAAGTTTAATGGATAAATAAAAGATGTTCTGATTTTATTTACAATTTTTCATTTCTAATGGACAATATAGCTAAATATATTGGGTATAGCATATTAGGGAATTTATATATCCCACTTCTTGGAATATCTTGTTCTAATATTTTCAACTTCTTTGCTTTTTTTAAAAAATCAGAAAAAACTCTTTTTTCTTCTTCATTAAGATATTTTTCAAAATCACTTTTTTTAAATGAGATAATAGTGTGTTCTCCCATTTTAAGAAGTATGGATCTATATTTTGTACTGTAAATTGATGAATCAATTTCAGGCTTAACAAATTTCTTACCTATTTGAATACCTGCCTCAAAAATCCCATGAAGTGCATCTTTTTTATCTATAGTGCCATCGACATCTTCCCAAAATACTCCATACCCAATTTCTTGCATCATTGTAGGTATTCCTGCAGAAAAATCTATCATTTCATTTAAAGCTTCACTTTCAACTTTAATATTGACTTTTTTGAATGTATCTTCAAAAAAAGATGAAACTTCTGATCTTGTTAAAGGTCCTACTTCATATGACCTAAATATTCTGTTAAATGAAGGGTTATGGTTATATAATGTTTGTAATTTATCTGGGTATCCTGCTAACATTATTGCAATAGGGCTATCGCCTCTGAAATCTGTATCAAGTGTATCAGAGAAACTTTTATACCATGTCGCAAATTCTGGACCTTTTGTCAAGCCATTTATGTCATCTATAATAATAAATATTCCTTTTTTATCATCAAAATCTTTTGTTAATTCTTTTAAAAATTGAGGGAAGTTATCTTTAACAGATTTAATAAATTCATCACTATTAGGTCTTAATTCTATATTAGCTCCAAATGCTCCAGCACTTTTAATATTATCTCTTAGTTTATCAAATATTTTTTCAGACCATGATTCGGATTCAATTTCATTCAACAACCTTTCTATGATTTGTTCTATTAAAGATTCGATATCATGCACACTATCATTTACAACATGAACTCCCACCATCTTAAATTTTTTTTGAACTAGGTTTTTTACATATGTTGCTAAGGATGTTTTTCCCATTCCTCTTTTTCCAGTTATAAAAAAGTGTTGTGCATTTCCACTGATTACATTAGTCATATATCGACTAATATTTTCTATAATATCCATTCTTCCTTTAAAGTTTTCAGGACTTACTGGATGTCCTGGTTGAAAAGGAGTTTCTCTTAAAGGGACTTCTTCCATTTTACCACTAAAAATATTTTATTGATTATGGTGTTCTAATTAAGAATTACTCATCATATTAATAACTTTATTATTATATATTCATTGGAGCCTTTTTTATAATTATCTAATATTAGGATTTAGTTAGGAATTTTTTCACTAAAAATTCACATTCAACATTTGAGGTTAGGATTTAGTTAGGAATTTTTTCACTAAAAATTCACATTCAACATTTGAGGTTAGGATTTAGTTAGGAATTTTTTCACTAAAAATTCACATCTGCAATTAAGGTCATAAATATTCTAAAAGCAAAATAATCGTGAAATCCATGTTTTACCAGCATCTTCAAAAAATGTCCACATTAAAATTGACTTGAATAAAAATAGCGGACCTGAGGGGATTTGAACCCCCGATCTCGGGATCCGAAGTCCCGCATCATATTCCAGACTAGACCACAGGCCCATAGAAATATAAAAAATAAAGAATTTAGAAAAAATTTATTTATGAAAAAGTTATATTTATTAATACAATAAATAAATTTAATTTATTAAGTTAAATACTTAATTATTCCTGAAAATTTTTCTTAAATAAAAAACTAAAAAAATATAAGAATTTAAAAAAATAAAAAATTTATAAAGATAATAAAAATAATAAATAATAAATAATAATAAAAAATTTATAAACAATAAAAACATTTATTCTTCATATCTTTCATGGAAAAGGATTTCATCTAACTGATAATCTTCCCATTTACGCTTATTTAAAACAATATCAAGCTCTTGAGGAGTAATTAACGGTTTATCATACATTTGAGAATCATCAATCGCTATCCTAGGACATGCTGTAACAACAAATCCTTCTAAATCCATATAAGCCAGTAAATTATCAGGAGTAATATTTTCTAAAAAAATCAAAGTAGCTTCCATGCCCTCATCTTTTAATGTTTTTTTAATTTCTTTTGCTAATTTTAGCCTATACTGACCTTCTTTAGAAGAAATTAAAATGCCCCATTTTTTTATTTCTTGAGATTTAGCTATTCTTGCAAATCGTATTCTTAAAATTCTATCTGCAAACTCAGAAATATCGTAAATATCACTTGTATATGGATTAACAACAATTACTGGAGATTTTGTAAATAGATGAATCCCTAATGGATGGAAATTTCCACTTCCAATAAAAACACAAACTTCAGCATTTAAATCTTTAATGGCTGAAAAATTACAGCCTAAAACCTGACCTTTTCTTGTATTTTTAGAAGAAGAACCAAGGATTATTTCTTTTCCATTGTCTTCAAAAAAGTCTTTAAACTCATTTAATAAATTTAAATGTTGAGTTGTTGTTGCTAAAGCAATTTTAGAGTAGTTTTTTAAGTATTCTAAGGAGTTTAATAAAGAACTTGTCATGTTTATTTTTGAATATGCTTCAACAAAGATTGTTGGAACAATAGTCTTCAATGGAAGAGCCGTGTGCCCATAATGAACTATTAAGTCAACCATTCCATCCATTTTCCTATCCACTAAATCACACGCTCCAAAACAAGGATCACCAGATATTATAACATCAACATTTGCTTCTTTTTCAATGTATTTAGCTATTGATATAGCATGTGTCTTCAATCCTTCTGGAAACTGAAGTCCAACAGTTTTAGCATTTAAATTATCTATTTTTTTCAGGACTTTATCTAATTCCATATCATAAAGCGACATTTTTTCAAAAATAATATTTAGTTTGTTTGGTTTGTAGGATAAATTAAAATTCTAAATAAATCAGTATAATTAATCCCAAATAAACAAGTAAAGTTAATCTAGAATTTCTACAATTGGCTTTCCATTAATAATGTCTAATTTAGCTAAAGTTAAAACTTTAATATTTGTCTCATTTTCAACTATTTCTTTTCCATCATATTTTTCAACAATGGCTACAATGACTTCTACTTCAATGTCCATAGATTTTAAAGCATTAACAACAGCTGTAAGTGTTCCTCCAGTACTTACTACATCATCAACAACAATTACTTTGTCTCCAGGATTTAAATAATTGATGTATAAGTTTTGTTTACTGTATCCAGTTTCTTGGAAAACAGCTATTTCCCCAGGAAGCCCATATTTTCTTTTTCTAATTACAACAAAGGGAATACGTGTATCTAATGATAATGCAGTTGATAAATGGATTCCCATTGCTTCTACACAAACAATTTTATCTACATTATTTAAATTTACTTTTTCTTTTATAAATGCAACAATTTCTTCCAATACATCAGGATACATTAAAGGGATCCCATCAGTTATAGGATTAACAAAATAATCATATTCTCCTTTTTTTACAACTGGAGAAGACTCTAATGATTCTTTAATCTTTTCAAACATAAAAAAAACCTTATATATTCAATAAACAAAATAATTTAAATTTTAAAATCATAGGATAAAAATCAAATAAAATTAATTAGAAAATAAAAAAAATATAAATTAATTATAATTAATGAAACAATTTATTATAATTAATAAAATAATGAATGATAATATAATAAAATAAAATAAAAAAAATAAATATAATATAAAATTAAATCAATAATAATTTATATTATATCAAATATAAAAATTTATACTATTATATTTACTTAAATAATTTCTTTTTAAAGTTTTTTTTAAACTTTTACTAAATTTTTACTAAAAGTTTATAAGAATATTTTTAATAATTAAATATTCACAATGAATCAATAGAAAACAGAGACAAGTGAAAAAATGTTAGGTAATTTAGGAAGAAGTCTAACCGATGCCATGAAAAAAATGGCTGGAATGGCTGTTATAGATAAAAAAGCTGTTAAAGAAATAGTTAAAGATATTCAAAGAGCTTTAATTCAAGGTGATGTAAACATCAAGCTTGTTTTTGAATTATCAAAAAAAATAGAAGATAGAGCATTAAATGAAAAACCAGATAAAGGTGTTACAGCAAGTAAACATGTTATAACAATTGTTTATGAAGAAATGGTAAATTTAGTTGGAAAAGAAGCCCATCCATTAGAAATAACAGGTAAACCATATAAAATAATGTTTTTAGGATTACAAGGTAGTGGTAAAACAACCACAATTGGCAAACTTGCAAGATATTTACAAAAAAAAGGGTTTAATCCAGCTATTGTATCAACAGACACTTGGAGACCAGCAGCTTATGAACAATTAAAACAGTTAACTGAAGAGCTTCACATATCTCTTTATGGTGATCCTGAAAATAAAGATGCAGTAGATTTAGCTAAAAAAGGCTTAGAAAAGTTTAAAAATCAAAAAATAATTATATTTGATACAGCTGGAAGACATAAAGATGAACAAGATTTATTTGATGAAATGAAAGAATTATCTTCTGTAGTAAACCCAAATGAAGCCATTCTTGTAATTGATGGAACAATAGGTCAACAGGCCCATGATCAAGCAAAAGCATTTGCAAAAACCACTGATGTAGGTTCAATAATTGTCACAAAATTAGATGGTTCTGCAAAAGGAGGTGGAGCATTATCTACAGTGGCTGAAATAGGCGCTCCAATAAAATTTATTGGAACTGGTGAAAAAATAGATAATTTTGAAGTTTTTGACCCCTCACGATTCATTTCAAGACTTCTTGGTATGGGAGATATTCAAACTCTTATTGAAAAAGCTGAAGAAGCTGTTGATGAAGATGTTGCTGAAGAAACAATGAAACATATGATGAGTGGAAAGTTTACTATAAAAGATATGGAAAACCAGTTCCAGATGATGGGTAAAATGGGTCCAATGAAACAAATAATGAATATGATTCCAGGATTAGGTGGAAAACTTCCAAAAGAAGCTAGTAAAATGACTGAAGATAAAATAAACCAATATAAAATCATTATAAGCTCTATGAAAGAAGAAGAAAAGCTAAATCCTAAAATTATTAAACATTCAAGAATTCACAGAATTGCTAAAGGCTCTGGAAGAAAGCCAGAAGAAGTTAAAGACCTGTTAAAATATTATAAAGGCACTAAAAAAGCTATGAAAGGGTTAGGGAAACGTGGTTTAGGTGGAGGTCAAATGGGAAGATTAATGGGACAGTTTATGAAATAAAGGAAACATGGCTAAATAATAACTAATAAGCAACAATAATAAAATAAGGCAAGGTATAAATAATGGATGTTTTAATGAAAATGATAATCGCAGAAGAGTATATTAACAGTACATGTGTATTTGATGTAAATCATGATTGCCCACAGAGTGATAATGACCATTTATTTGATAGACATTGTCCACAAAGATTTACATCCTCTTGTTGGAGAAAATAAAGAATGACTTCTAAAGATGTAATCTCCAATGAAGAAATAAGTAAAATTGGATTATTGTTAAAAGAAACAAATGGAATAATTTGTAAAAATTGTTTTAAAAGGAAATTAAACCTTGAAGATTTAGAAAAATTAAATTTTGAGGGTTTAAAAGAATTAAATCTTGAAAAATTAGAAAAAAATTATAATGAAGTAACCAACAACAAAAACTTCAAATTTACAGACGACTTTAATGGATGTAGTATATGTAAAGGAATTTTGTCTAATTTAGATGAAAAAAAAATAATTGAAAAAATTGAAGAAAAAATTAGCTATTTAGATTTAGAATTTGATACCTTTCTATTGGGATCTAAAATCCCAAAAAAAATTATAGAAAATGAAGATAAAATATCAAAAGAATTAGGTATTGAATCAGAAACTATAAAAAAAGAAATAAACAAAAGAATTGGAGAAAAATTAGAAGCAAAATTAAATAAACCTGTAGATTTTGAAAATCCAAATGTTATAATAATGATTGATTTCAATAAAGTCTTTAAATTTTTAGAAAAACATAAAAAGGAAAACAATTTCCATGAAGAAATAAAAAAAATATTTGAAGAGATAAAAATTAGAATACAAATCAATCCTATATTTATTGAAGGAAGGTACTTAAAATTTATTAGAACTATCCCTCAAACAAAGTGGCCTTGTAGAAAATGTAAAGGAAAAGGATGTGAAGAATGTAATTTTACAGGAAAACAATATTTAGAATCTGTTGAAGAATTAATATCTAAAATAGCCATTAAAGAGTTTAAAGGATACAAAGCAAAATTTCATGGAGCTGGTAGGGAAGATATTGATGTTAAAATGTTAGGAAATGGTCGTCCTTTTGTTTTAGAAATTTTAGAACCTAAAAAACGATTTTTAGATTTAAATAAATTAGAAAAAGATGTTAATAGCTATTCAAAAAATAAAACAGAATATTTAAATCTTAAATTCACCACTAAAAATAGAAAAGCTGAAATAAAGGTATCATCACCTGACACTTACAAGGTCTACAGATCATATGTCGAATGTGATGGAGAAATTGATGATAATGATTTAGAAAAGTTAAAAATTCTTAAAACAATAGAACAAGTTACTCCTATACGAGTGGCTCATAGAAGAGCAGATAAAACCCGTATAAAAGAAGTAAAAGAATTGCAAACTAAAAAAATCAGTGATAATTCTTTTGAAATGATCGTAAAAACTCAAGGTGGGTTATATATTAAAGAACTCATATCTTCAGACGAAGGAAGAACAAAACCAAGTGTTAGTGAGATATTATCTTTGAATTGTATTTGTAAAGAATTAGATGTAATAGAGGTATCAAGTAAATAAATAAAAAAGAAATTTAATCATTAATATTGAATTATGTAAAAAAATAAATAAAATATCAATAAAACTTTAATTATAAAAAAAGTTAAATATATTAATAAGTTCTATTATAATTTATATTATTATCAAAGATAAAAAAATTTTATTAAATAAATATTGATATATTTATATTAAAAAATGTATTAGTATCATATTAATTAAATATATTTAATAATTAAATATTTCAACAGTATATTAAAATAAAAAATTCATTATTTTTTTATAGATTATTTTTATAGATTAATTATAAATAAATTATTAAAATAATAATCTTTGATTAAAAACTAATTTTTTTTAAAATTTAGTTAAATTCAAAAGCTTCTTAAAAATATATAGATTCAAAATTAATGAGTTAAAATGAATGAGCTAGAATGAATGATTTAGAATAAATGAACTTATAATATAGTTATTTAACTCATGAATTTAATTAAAGTTATCAAACTGACTATGAGGTATCAATATGCAAAGATCAAGAGGAACTAGAAGTAAAACTAGAAAAAAATTAACTAGTGTCAAAAGACCTGGTCGTTCCAACCCTATAACTAAAAAATTACAAAGATTCCAAGAAGATGATTTAGTACACATTATAATAGACCCAAGTGTTCACAAAGGTCAACCCCATCCTCGTTTTCATGGAAAAACTGGGAAAATCATTGGAGCTAAAGGCAGAGCTTATGTTTTAGGTATAAATGACAAAAATAAAGCCAAAGAACTTATTGTTAGACCAGAGCATTTAAAATTACAAGACCCAGAATAACTATAAGTGATATAAAAATAATTGTTAAATATACAATTATTGTTAAGTAATGGCGATTTTATGATTGGTAAAAAAACTTTAGAAACAAAACCAATACCAATGGTTCAAGTAAAAGAAATCCTTGTTAATTTTAGTGAAAATTTTGAACCAAGTTATGAGCAAAATTTAACCATAGACCATGTAACTAAGTTCTCAAAGCTTCCATTAGCAGAAACTAAAGAATTAATAGAGGAACTTAAAAATGAAGCAGGACTAAAAGAAAAATATGCTGTTAAATTATCTGATATAATGCCTGAAGATTTAATGGATATTAGATTACTGTTTCAAAAAGAAAGAATTCCTATGAGCAAAGAAGATATGGAAAATATATTAGAAGTTATTGACAAATACCGAGATTATGAAGAATAACTTTTTAAAAACCAATACAAAAAACTAAGGCATATTGTGATACAATGGAAGACAATGCAGTTATTTTAGACTATTTACCATTAGGATATGTTAATGAAGATATGTCTACTTTTAAAAGAAAACCTATAGCACAAGCCATAGGTATAGAAAACTTTACTTTACTAGAGTTAATCCCTAAAGAAGGTTTAGACTTAGAAATTCATGAAAATGTCTTTATTGGAAAAGATAAAGAACAAAGGGATAAAATTGGCAGAGTTAAAGGCAAATTTGAATTTGAAAAATTAACTGCAACCAGTAGGGTAGAACTAGACTATGTTATTCGGGAAATCATTGAGTCCAACAGTACTAAGTTTATTAAATTCTTTAATGAATCTGGTTCTATTAATACACGTATCCACCAGCTTGAGTTACTACCAGGAATCGGTAAAAAACATATGTTAGCTATTTTAGAGGCAAGAGAGAAACAGCCATTTGAAAGTTTTGAGGACATTAAAGAAAGAGTTCCCTTATTAAAAGATCCTGTTAGTATTCTTGTTCAAAGAGTTAAAATAGAACTTGACAACACTACCGTCCGTAGAGGCAAGAATAAATATACTTTATTTACTTATATTCAAAAAGAAGGTCAAGACCAAAATAAAAGACGAAATAGACCTCAAAAAAGAAACAATAATGGAAGAAATAATAGAAGAAACTAATTATTTTTCCTTTATTTAATTTTTTAAAAATTTTCCATTTAAAAAAAAAAAACTAATTAATACTATTTTTACTATGAATATTATTTAATTTTACTACTTAATATTATTAATAAGACTTAATATGTTTAATGTACTTAACACTATTTTTAATACTATTTTTAATATATTTTCGATTTATAAAGTAAGTTTTACTCTTTATTTTAGATTCAATTTATACTCTCTCTCCTATTTCTCAATTTAAAAAAAAAATAGAAAAAATACAGTTTCTAATTCTTAAAAATCAATATGTTATTTTAGTTTTTAATTTTAAATAGAAATATAAAAAACTAAATAAATTAAAAATATAAGTAAAATTAAAAAACTAAATAGAACTAAAAAATTAAATAAAATTAAAAAACTAAATAGAGCTAAAAAATTAAATAAAAATAATAAAATAAAAAAGTGTTTTAATGAAAATCAATCATTTAAATTCCAATGATGAATTTATATCATTATATAAAGAAACTAAAAATGTTTTAAAAGAAAATGGTATTTTATTAAACAAAAAATTAGGACAACACTATTTAATAGACGATTTTAAAAGAAAAAAAATATTAGAGTATGGAAATTTAAACAAAAAAGATACTATTTTAGAAATAGGTCCTGGAATAGGAACTTTATCATTACATATGAGTGAGAAAGTTAAAAAAATTATAGCCATTGAAAAAGACTTAAAAATATATAAAATCCTTCAAAAAAGAATTGAAAATAATAATATAGATAATATTGAATTAATTAATCAAGATACTTTAAAAATAGACTTTCCAAAATTTAACAAAGTAATTTCAAACCTTCCTTATCAAATATCTAGCCCAGTAACATTTAAACTTTTAGATTATGACTTTGATTTTGCTATACTAATGTATCAAAAAGAATTTGCAAATAGAATGGTTGCAAAAGTTAATGAAAAGAACTATTCCAGATTAAGTGCTATGTTATACTTTAAATGCGAAATATTGCATTTAAATGATTTATCTCCTGAAAACTTTTACCCTAAACCCAAAATTAAATCATCTGTAATAAAAATGTCTCCTAAAAAAATAGATAATAAGAAAAAAGATATTTTAGATAATCAATACACAATGGTTTCAAAAGCACTTTTCCAACACAAAAAGAAAACAGTAAAAAATGCTCTAGTTGACTCAAGACATGAGCTAAACCACAGTGACAAAAAAGAGTTAAATCAAATATTGACTAAATTATCAAAGAATAATAAAGCTTTAGATAACTATTTCAAAAAAAAGGTAATAAAAATGTCTCCAGAAGAAATTTTAGACTTAAGTATCCATTTAAAAGATATTATTAAAAAAAATAAGAAAAAAGTAAAATAAGAACAATAAAAAAAAACTAAAAATTAAAAAAATATAAAAAAGCAAAAATATAAAAAAATATAAAAATAAGTAAAAAAATAAAAAAATAAAAAAACATTAGGCAAAAAATGAAAATTGGTGAATATAATATTGAAACATCGGACAATGTCTATGAACCATCCGACGATAGTTTTCTACTTGCAGAAAACCTTATGATTGGTAAAAATGATAAAGTTCTTGAAATTGGAACAGGTACAGGGATAATAGCTATTACTGCATCAAAAATTGCTAAAAAGGTCGTGGCAACAGATATTAATTATGATGCCTTAGAAATAGCTGAAAAAAATATTAAAAATAACAAAATAAAAAATGTAGAATTAAAGTTTGGGGACTTGTTCAATCCAGTGAAAAATGAAAAATTTGATTTAATATTATTCAATACTCCATATCTACCAACTGCCTCTGATGAAATACTAGAAGATGATTTAAATTATGCTTTTGACGGTGGAAATGATGGAAGAAAAATTATTGATCCTTTTCTAAATCAGCTAAAAGACCATTTAAATAAAAATGGAAAAGTTCAATTGGTACAATCCTCATTAAGCGATATTAAAAAAACCATTGATAAATTATTGGGTTTAGGGTTCATTACAGAAATAACAGCTTCTGAAAAATTTTTCTTTGAAGAAATAGTCTTAATAAGTGGATTTTTATAATCACATTCTGCTAAAATATTTTTATTGCTGGATAATGCTATAAATATTATAAATAGTATAAATAGTACAAATATGCTTATTATAAATGGTATAAATGCATTATTATAAATATAATTATATGATAAATAAATTAACAAAAATAAAATTTATGTGAATTAAAAATATATAAAAACAAAATATTTATTTATTATAAAGTTTATATAAATTTTTGTAGTTTATTTCTTAGAAGTATTATAGAATAAAAAAATTATTAAATTTTAATTAATTATTAATTTTAGATAATATATTTACTTAATATAAGTTTAATAAAAGTTTTTTATTCATTTTTTCAATCATTAAAATTTGAGTTTAAGGAAAAAAACATATTTTAATATGATAAAAAAGTTAAAATAAACTCTAAAATTTTAAAATGAAAAAAATTACTTAGCCATTTACAAAAAAATCTTTTTAAAAAAATTAAAAAAAAATAAAAATAATTAAAAAATATAAAAATAATTAAAAAATATAAAAAAGATTGATATAAAAAATTGATTATTTTCTATAAATTAGCTATAAATTAACTATAAATAAATTGATAAATAAAAAAAAATGGCTAATCTTCTATGAAATAAGTTGAGGTGAAAAAATGAAAAATGTAAATATAATAATTTCAGTAATAATTGTTTTGTCTATAGCCGCTGGTGTAACAGCATACGGAGTAATGTCTCCTTCTGGGGATAATATTTTTTCAAATCTCCAAATGAATCCTGACAGTGATGATAGTGGAGATACTCCTGCTACAGATACAGGTAGTGGCAATAGTAGTACAGAAACTAATGGAAACGGCGGAAGTAGTAGAAATAGTGGAAGCAGTGGAAACGGCGGAAGTGGAAGTGGTATAGTGACACATGATGGAATGACAAATAACAAGGCAAAAGAAATTGCTCAAGCCCATATTGAAGTGGAGGGTGCTAGTGCTGGAACTCCTTACTGGAATAGCGAATACAAAGAATGGATTGTTCCAGTAATCAAAAATGGAAAACAAATAGCTGCAATTTCAGTTGACCCCAAAACTGGACAAACAGGAGAAGTTTAATTAAAAAATATTTAAATTTTCTCTTTTTATTTTTTTCTTTTTTTTAACATTTGATTTTATTAAACTCACTACAATTTTCTTTTTTTATAGAAAGTTAAGAGCAAAAAATTAATTTAATTATATTTAAACAAATTAAAATTGAAAATTACGAAAGTATATATACTAAAAAGAATAAAAATTTTTATGCTATTTTAGAAAAATTCAAAATTAATTTTTCAAATATAATTTTATTAAAGATAAAATTAATAAATAAAATTAAATTAAAAATTAAATTAGTATAAAGTTTAATTAAAAATTTCTATCATGGGCCGGTAGCCTAGTCTGGATAGGGCGTTGGACTTCTAATCCAAAGGTCGAGGGTTCAAATCCCTCTCGGTCCGTTTTTATTTTATTATCAATAATTAATTGAAAAATTTAGAGTGATTCTTAGAGTAACTTTAAGTTAATAGATAAATAAACTTTAAATAAATTGATTATTATAAAAAAGGTGTTTTTATGACAATAAATAAAAAAATATATGAAAATAGGCGAATTCAATCCATAGGCAAAAAAACTGCAAAATTATTAGTTGAACAAATTGCACATGAATTATACAACCACAATTTGTACAGAACTTTTGCTAATTACTTTGCTACTAAAGGATTAAATAAACTAGAAGAATACTATGTTAATAGAGCTAATGAAGAGCTTGAACACCATACTTGGATAGTTGACAGATTAAACTATGCTGGTGTATTATATGCTTATCCTGTAGTTCCAAAAGTTGATGTTGAAATTCCAGATGAATATTCAACATTTGTTTTAACCTTAGATAAAGAGATTGAAACTACTCAATTAATTTATGGAATTGTTAATTCTGCTAAAGAAGAAAATGATTGGGAAACTTTCAATTGGTTACAAGACACTTTAGTTAGTGAACAAACTGAAGAAGAACATATAAGCAGAAAATTTTTAAAAGTAGCTGAGCAAGACACTGATTGGATTGCTAAAGAAGAATATATCTTAGATGCTTACAACGAAGCAACTGCAGAAGGAGAATAAGTAGAAGAACCTTTTAAAAAAAGGTTCATCAAAAGGCTTTCTCAAAAAGAAAGACAATTTAAATAAAAGTTTTTTGCTAATTATAAAAAGTTTTTTAAATCTTATAATAATTTTATATATAATAATTAATTTAATATTTATCAATAATTATAAAATAAACTCAGGCCAAAATTTAATGGGCTTGTAGCCTAGTCTGGAAGGGCGTTAGACTCCTAATCTAAAGATCGAGGGTTCAAATCCCTCCAAGTCCGTTTAGGAATTATTTCAGAATAATTATTTTTAGTGCAAAATCAGATGCCGGGGTGGCTCAGCTGGTTAGAGCGCACGGCTCATAGGGTATTAGTAGTGCTCGCTCTGTATCTGGGATACCGTGAGGCCGCGGGTTCGAATCCCGCTCCCGGCATTAAATTAATCAGAAAATTCTTTTTTTAAAAATACTAACTTTAAAATTACTATAGTTCAGATATTCAACTAATATCTTCTTTGAAAATTTATTTTCTAAGAAATTCTTTAAAAACTTTATTTTTTAAAACATCTTTTAATAATTATCAAAATTATAAATAATTTTGACACTGAAAAAAAAACTTTGGTGTTCTTGTTTTTTAGATTTTATTAAAAAAATTAGCTTTTAGGTTTAAACTAGCTTAAACTTACCTATTTAAAAATATAAAAAATAAGGTGTTGACATTTTTAATATCATGAACATTTATTTGATTAAAAAACTTTTTTTAACTCAGCATCAATTTTTACCCCTAAGATACCTAGATATTAAAAAAGTCTAATAGCTATTCATCAAAGTTATCTTCTTTAGTTATGTAAATTGGTCTGTTTTTAGTTTCTAAATAAGTTTTTGAAATATATTGACCAAGAATTCCAATCGAAAATAGTTGAATTCCACCAATAAGTAAAATAATAGATATTGTAGATGCCCATCCAGCAACTGCATTATCAAAGAATAATTTTTGAATAACAATAACAATAATAAAGATAAAAGCTAAAATTGAAGATATGATACCTGCAAAAGTAGAAATAGAAAGCAAAGATGTGGAAAAAGCTTCAATACCTTCTAAAGAATATTTAAATAGCTGCCAAAATGACCATTTAGAGCCACCTTTAGCCCTTTCGATATTTTCATAATCAAGCCATTTTGTTTTAAAACCAACCCACTGGAAAATTCCTTTTGAAAATCTGTTGTATTCACTAACAGATAAAATAGAATCAACCATTTTTCGTTTAAATATCCTATAATCCCTTGCACCATGAATAATTTCAGTTTTAGACAATTTATTAATAATATAATAAAACATTTTGGAAGATAATGTCCTAAAAAATGGTTCACCTTTTCTTGAAGATCGTTTACAACCAACAGAGTCATATTCCTCTGATTCCAAATTTAAAATCATTGTAGGAAGAAGTGAAGGAGGATCCTGCAGATCAACATCCATTAAAACAATATAATCTCCTTTAGAATGCTGTAATCCTGCATAAATCGCTGATTCTTTACCAAAATTCCTAGAAAAAGAAATAAATTTGATATTTTTATTTTTAGAAGATAAATCTTTTATGATATTCAAAGTAGTATCGATTGAGCCATCATCGACAAAAATAAGTTCAAAGTCATAGCGATTTAATTCATTAAGGATAAGAGAATTTATTTCAGCATAAAATAATGGAATCATATCTTCTTCATTAAAACATGGTACAACAATACTTAAAAGAGCCATTTAAAACCTCAATATTATTTAAAATATTATTTGAACACTATAATTTTACTAAATAAATAATTTATAATCACTACAATAATATTTATTATCACTTTAGAAAACATGTCATTTAAACTTAACAAATCAATGGCTAAATACATTAATCCTGAGTCTAAAATTCCTGAAAACAACCTTCCCCCTAAAAAAAGAGAGAATTCTAATGGAATACTAATATTTTTACTGTCAAAAACCCATTTTCTATTAGTCATATATGCAAAAATAACAGAAATAAGCCATGCAATTATATTTCCAATTAAGTAATTAAATGAAAATATTTTAACTAAAACAAAATATGAAAAAATATTTACAAGAGTAGTTAAAACTCCAAAAACAAGGTATAAAATTATTTCTTTTGTAACTAGTTCTTTTAATTTAAACATACAAAACCTAATTTTATTAAGCAAAAATTATAAACAATAACCTCTATAAATAAATTATACTACTTTTATTATAAATATATCTATATTTAACAGGGTGTCTGAAAATCCATGAAAAAATATGGATTAAAATCATCTAAAATTTTAAATTGAATAGCAAATAGAAGTATTTTAGTAAAAATACAGTTTTATAATTTTATAAATTTAAATTAAATGTCAATTAAATCGAAATATTTAAATATAATGAAATATACATTATTATTTAGTGATTACAATGAATATTCCACTAAATCCCGATTTAAGACCCTTATTGGAATTTGTTTTCCAAAGTAGTTAAAATTATTGGCTCTAGAGAATTTTAACAGGAATTAGCTAGAAATAAATTAAGTAATATTAAAAGGCATCAAATCGTGTGAAAAGTAGTTTTATTATCTTCATTTTTTGAATTATTTGTGTCTGATACTTTTAATCAAGTAAAAAAAACTATGATAATCTTAAAAATTTTTAAATATTGATGAGCTTATTAGTTTAAAGTAAATAAGAGAGATTTCTTCTCGTGAGATGGTGAAAAATATCTTGAATTAACTTTAAAATCATTAAATAAGCTTCAATTCAAAAAAATAAGAAATATTAAAACTATTATACTAGATTCCACTCTTTTAATCCTTGATTTAAAATTCAATGGAAAATACATTTCAAAGCAAACTTTTAGATAAAGACTACAAAATAGACTATTCAACATCGAAAGGATACTATGCAGGATTCCAAATGACTATAACAATTGATCATGACTCATTAAAACCATTACCCATATTAATACATCCAGGTTCACCTCATGACACAAAAATGTTCGATGAAATAATGTTTGAACTACAAAGACGAAGAATACTCCGCAAAGGACAGCTCATTAGCTGACAGAGGCTTTTATAGTGCAAATAATTATTTAATTGGAATTAATAAATATAAAATAGTTCCTTTAATCTTTGCAAAAAAGAAACCAACCATAAAAGTTTTAAAAGACAAAATTAGCAACCCTCTAGATTATTCTGACTTTAAAAACAAACCCGGAAAGATTTACGAATATTTAAGAGAAAAACTCTTTGAAATATTGCCTAACTGGAAAAATTTTCGACACCCAAGATGGAAAATCGAAAAAGTTTTCGAATTCCTCAAAATAAACCTAGAATTAGGAAAAATACACGCTTATACACTTAAATCCGTATCTAAAAAAGTATATTTAACTGTATTTTTAATGGAAATACTGATTTTAGAAGGTTACAACGAAATCCAAGAAATAATACTCCTTGTAAATTTCAAGTAAATCAGACACCTGTTATTAAAATTACAATAATTTTAAATAATATTTTATAAAAATATTAATATATGAAAAAAATTAATCAATGTTTAAAGGTACTAAAATGAATGTTGGAGTAGTAGGAGCAGGGAGTTTTGGAACAGCTATTTCACAAATTATTGCTTTAAATGTAGAAGAAGTAATATTATACTCCCGTAGAAAGAAAATAGCTGAAGATATAAACAAAAACTCAGTTAATAATGAATATTATCCAAATTATAAATTAAATAATAAAATAAGGGCAGTAAATTCATTAAAAGATTTAAAAGAATGTGAAGTTATCTTTATAACTGTCCCATCATCAGGGTTTAGAAAAACTCTTGAAGAAATGAAAAATGAAGGAATAAATGATTCAATACTTGTTACTGCATCAAAAGGTATAGAGCCAATAAGTTCTGCCACTATGGGTCAAATTATCCAAGAGTATTATAATGATAAATATGTTGTAGTTTCTGGTCCTAATTTTGCTTCTGAAGTAGTTTTAAATCTTCCAACAGTTACAAACATTGCTTCAAATTCTAAAAATAACCTAAATATTGTAAAAAAGATTTTAGAAACAGAATTTTTCAAAGTTGAAGAGATTGATGATGTTATAGGTCTAGAATACTGTGGAATATTGAAAAATATTAATGCAGTTGCAAATGGGATTTGTGAAGGGATACAAATAAATGAAAATGGAAGATATGCAATATTAACAAAAGGATTCAATGAAAATAAAAAAATTGTTGAAAGTATAGGTGGCAAACCTTCAACAATAGATGAATATTGTGGGTTTGGAGACATTATTTTAACATCAATTTCAAAACAAAGTAGAAACCACACATTAGGAGTTTTAATTGGTCAAAAATTAGAAATAAATAAAGGTCATGGTGTTGTTTTTGAAGGAAAAAACTCTGTAAAGACTATTAAAGAAATCTGCGACAAAAAATGTTTAGATTGTAAAATTGTTAATTTTGTTTACGATGTTTTAGTCAATAAAGAAGTAGCAAAAACAGCATTTAAAAACCTTTGGAAAAATATAACAATGAAATAATGCTAAAAAATAAATTATAATTACTCAGGTAATAAGTTTTTTTAATATATTTTTAATCTATTTATTTAATATAATTATTTAATATAATTATTTAATTCTATTTATTTAATCTATTTGTTTAATATAATTATTTAATGTATTTAAGTGAAAAAATGATAGGAATAATATTATCTGCAGGAACTGGAACTAGGCTCCGACCTCTAACTGAAAATATGCCAAAACCTCTTTTAAAAATTGATAATATTACTATAATAGAGAGAATGGTTAAAAATTTCATGGAAAATGGCATAAAAGAGTTTATTTTTGTTGTTGGGCATTTTAAAGAAAAAGTAATTGAACATGGTAAATATTTAAAAGAAAAATACAAGATTTCAATAGAAATCGTGGAAAACAAAAATTATCAAACAACCAATACCTCAGTTTCAACTTATCTTGCCACAAAAAATCTTAATGATAGTTTTTTATTGGTTAATGGAGATAATGTTCTAGATCCAGAGATTGTTAAAAATTTAGTTAAAAATGAGCATACCAGTTTAGTTGTGGATAACTTTAAAAAATTAAATGAAGAATCTTTTAAAATCATTGTTCAAAATGGAATTATAGGAGGCATTGGAAAGGATTTAGATATTGATAAATCTACAGGAGAATTCATTGGACTATCTAAGGTTATTAAAAAAGATTTAAAGGAATTTAATAAAATTCTTAAAAAACTCACAGAGGATGATTCTCAGAATTATTATGATTTATGCTATGAAGATTTAAGTAAAATAGTAAAAATTGATTATATTTTTACAAATGGCTTAAAATGGAGTGAAATCGACGACTTTAATGACTGGGAAATCGCTCAAAAATTAGTAAAAAAATTTGATAATCATTCCTGTTAAAGAAATAAAAAATAAATGAATAAACACTTAAAAGAAATAAAAAAATAAAGAATTAAAAAAAAAAGAATGATTGACCCTGATAAAATGTCTTCTTTAAAAAAAATTATTATAAACACTATCAAACCGATTTTAATAGCATTATATCAACTTGTTTTTCATTTACTAAGTACAAATAAAAAAGTTATAATTTTTGAAAGTAGTACTGGTCGCAACTATACAGGAAATCCTAAGTATGTTTATGAATATATTTTAAATTCTCGTCAAGACATTTTAAAAAATTATAAAATAATTTGGTCCTTAGAAGATATTAATACAAAAATTCCTGGAAACCCTATCAAAGTAAGAAAAATTAGCCTAAAGTATTTATATTACTGTACAATAGCTAAATGCTGGATTTTTGATACTCGCCCACCTGCATACATTTTAAAAAAAGATAAATGCTATTTTATTCAAACGTGGCATGGGACACCTCTAAAAAAATTAGGTTTAGATATGGAAAATGTCAATATGGGTGAAGAACAAGATATAAGTAATTATAAATATTATTTTAATAAAAATACTAAAAATTGGGACTTTTTAATCTCACAAAATCCTTATTCTACTGAAATTTTCAAGAAAGCCTTTAATTTCAGTGGTGAATTCTTGGAAATTGGTTATCCAAGAAATGATATTTTAATTAATAAAAATAATCAAGAAGAAATTGAAAAAATAAAAAAAGAGCTTAAAATTGACTATACTAAGAAAATCATCCTTTATGCTCCTACTTGGAGAGATGATGAATTTTATGGAAGTGATGTTTATAAATTTACAACAAATATGGACTTTAACCAATTAAAAAATAGTTTAGAAGATGAATATATTGTAATTATAAAGTATCACTACCTTGTTAAAGAAAATAAGGACTGGACTAAGTATGGTGATTTTATATATTTTGCTGATGAAAAAACTGACATTCAAAAACTATATTTAATATCTGATATCCTAATTACAGATTATTCATCGGTTATGTTTGATTATAGCATATTAAAAAGACCTATGATATTTTACACATATGATTTAGAGAATTATAAAAAAAATTTAAGAGATTTTTATTTTGATATAAATGAAATAGTTCCAGGTCCAATTATTAAAGAAAATAGCTACTTAATAGATTATCTAAAAAATTTTAATGAAGAAAATTACTTCTTAAAATATCAAAAGAAATACAATGAATTTATAGATAAATTTAACCAGTATGATGATGGAAAGGCATCAGAAAAAATAGCTAATTTCATTTTAAAGAAAAATAATTAAAAACCATCTAAAAACTATAAAATGCTATGCAAAATTAACTTTTTATATTGAATAATATCTAATATAGTAGATTATCCAAAAATGTGGCTTATAATCATTTTTAATTCTTATAAAAAAATATGATAAAAAACACAAAATCTCAACTAACAAGTTGACAGCCCCAATCACATTCATCGAAAGATTTAATACCTCATCGTTCCATAATAATCTATGTGGGTTGTTTTTTCTTTGCATAGATTAATAATACAACCCACACAATATTAATACTTTACGAACTAATGATAATAAATTAAAGGAATAGTTATATGAAAAGAGTAGGATACTTAATTTTTAACTTTTTTTACTATATATTTTACACATTTTTTTATTTTATTCCTTTAAAAGATCAAATAGTAGCCATTAAAAGTCATGAAAATAGTGATGAAGGAAATATAGAACAAATCACTTCTTTTTTTCATGAAAAATCTCCGTCTACCCAAATAATCTTAATAAAAAAAGAAGATTATAATTTTAATTTTAAAAATAATTTATTTAAAAAAGCAATAAATTTTTTCATAAAAACTCCATACAATCTTTCTAGATCAAAAACAATTTTTTTAGATAATATTTTCATGCCATTTGCTTACACTAAATTTAAAACAGAAGTAAACCTTGTGCAACTATGGCACAGTAGTGGAACAATAAAAAAATTCGCATTAGACAGTGAAAAAGGATGGATTAAATCTTTAGCAAAAAAATCAACATCAAAACAAACTCATTTAATTATAGAATCTGAAGGAATGCTACCGTATTTTAAAACAGCTTTTAACATGGAAGAAAGTAAAATTTATCCTATAGGAACTCCGAGAACCGACCTATTTTTCCAAGAAAGCTATAAAGATCAGAAAATTAAAAGTTTTTATAAAAAGTTTAATGAATTAAAAGATAAAAAATTGATTCTTTATGCTCCAACCTTTAGAGATGAAGATTTTATAAAAGATTCTATTAAAAGAGAAACTTCAAAAATGAATACCAAGAATATAAACAAAAAAGAAAATAATAAAAAAATAAATAATAAAGAAATAAACCATGAAATTTTTGAAATATTGAAACATCTTGATGATGAATGGATTTTAATATTAAAACTTCATCCAAAAGTATCAAAAAACTTTGATTTAAATAAAAATATAAATGAATCTATTATTAAT
>NZ_LWMV01000022.1 GCF_001639295.1 Methanobrevibacter curvatus
ATTTATTTTTGATAAAAACAATGATTTATTAATTGCAGATATGTGTGAATATGCAATTTTAGTACCATAAACATAAATTATAGTTATTTTATAATTTGTTTTTAAACTTTCCAATATAAACTATATTTAGAAACTTTTAAGAAAATATGCTATATTTGTTGAATGGTTTTTATATAATGATGATGGAATAAATAATTCATATGTAATAGTTTTAAATGATTATAATTCTTAAGGAAATTATTTTTTGAAGAAAAAAATGATTTAATGAAACTGGAGATAATAGGTGTTTGATGGCATGATAAAAATATAAAATTTAAATAAAATTTAAAAAAGGCTTGAGATAAAAAAAGCATGATACATTATGGTATGAAAGTTTTAAAGGTGACTAAATGGCTAATAAAAAATTATTCAATTATCAGAGAAGAAAAATCGATTTAAAAAAATATTTTAAAACAAATATTATTTTACCACTTTTTTTTGGAGTATTATCAGGGGGAATATTTTTATTTTATCCCAGTATTGACGATACTCCTATTTTAAGTTTATACATGTTGTTCTCCTGTGTAATGTTGCTATATTTAGGGATACATAATATAAATATCATAAATAATAAGATAAAATCAATCATAATATTACCATTATTCTTTGGTGGATTTGTGATTTATGGTATTTTAAGCTATGCTTTTAAAGGTGTTTTTATTGAACCACCAGGATTAATATTATTTGGGGTCATAATAGGCATTATATTGCTTCTAATTGGCTCAGTTAATTTAATAAAGATGCTAAAAAATAATATTTTTAAACGAATATAAAAATATTGACAAAATAAAGTATTTTTTCAAAATAAAACGATACAGTAGGATATAATGGAAATTAAGGAAATCATCCATAATAAAGAAAAATACATGGATATTTTACTATTGGGAGATGAACAGGAGAGTATGATTTATAAATATCTTTTTAGAGGGCATTTGTATGCATTATATGACGACGACCTAAAAACGGTATGTTTGGCTACAAATGAAAGTGGTACAATTTGTGAAATTAAAAATTTGGCAACCTATGAAAAATATCAAGGAAATGGGTACGGACATTATATGGTAAAATATATTGTAGAAAAATATAAAAACATTTGTAAAACATTATTAGTTGGGACAGGAGAGGATGAAAAGACAATAAATTTCTATAAGAAATGTGGTTTTGAATATTCTCATAAAATAAAAGACTTTTTTGTGAATAATTATGATCATAAAATAATTGAAAATGGAAATGAACTAAAAGACATGATATATTTAAAAATAGAATTTGATTAAATAATTTATAAAAAATAGGGATAAAAAATATATAAAGCAGACAAAACTGCACATAACAGGGCTGTATATGCTGTGCCCACAGTAATGGGCTTGACCTACGAAAAAACACAGTCAACCTGCAGTTTTTGTGCATTTGTGGCTAAAATTTATTGAATATTTAAAAAAATATGAAATATCCATTGACTGATTTTGTAAAATAATGTATTATGTGGTTTTATGGAAATTATATTAAGACTTGAAGAAGAAAAAGATTATAGAATCGTTGAGGAACTAAGCAGAGAAGCATTCTGGAATGTGCATTTTCCAGGATGTGATGAGCATTTACTCATTCATAATTTAAGGAAAACCAATGAATTTATTAAAGAATTGGATTTTGTAGCAATTTATGAAAATGAAATTATTGGAAATATTGTATATGTAGAATCAAAAATAAAAGATATGGATAAAGAATATGTTGTATTAACATTTGGACCAATAAGTGTATTACCAAAATATCAAAATAAAGGAATTGGAAGTAAATTAATAAAGCATACCCTGAATTTATCTAAGGATATGGGCTATAAGGCAATAATAATATATGGTGATCCTGAATATTATAAAAGATTTGGGTTTAAGGAATCGAAAAAATATAACATAACAAATAAAGACAAAAAATATCCCGCAACATTATTGGTTTTGGAGCTATATCCAAATGCACTGAATGGAATAAAGGGAATATTTGATGAAGGGAAAATGTATGAAATAAATGAAAAAGAATTTGAGGAATTTGAAAAAGAATTTTATAAAAAAGAAAAAGGAATTACAAAGACCCAGGAAAGATTTAATGAATTAGTGAATAAAACATTATAAAAATAATGGAGTATGTCCCAGCTACATACAACAGGACTGTATATGCTACACCCACAGTAGTGGGCTTAGCCTATGAAAAAGCACAGTCGAGTTTACATCCTTTGTGCAGTTTTTCTCCGCCAAATTTTTGCAGTTGCTGAAAGCCTACAGTTTTCATTTATCACAACCTCAAAAGTGTCGTATGCAATTGAACATTATGTGCAACTGCTATATAATTAGTCAAGCATAAAATTTAAAAAGACTTGACATAATAAAAAGTATGATATATTATACAAAAATTACATTCTCTCATCTACTTAACAATTTTACTAGAAGAACGAACATCATCAATATAAAACCATTAAAGCCAATTTAACCAACAAATTTTAGAATAAGCTTCATATAAGCAGTTCCAGCATATTTAGAATGAATCTTATCAAAATCAATTTGATTCATCAAATTTTTAACAAAAAACAAACATGCTTACTCAAAATCAAATCCAGCAAACTAGTAGAAATCAACAAAAACCTAACAATTTTATCCTCATGTAAAACCACCAAAACACCATTAAAAAATCCAATATGCCAAAATAATAATATATCTATTAAATATAAAAAATTATCTATAGAAAATAATTATAAAAATAATCATAAAATTAATGTATAAAATTAATGTATAAAATTATACAACAAAGATTTAAATAGTACATTATTCATAATAAATATACAATAAAAAAATTAATTTAAAATAAAAAAAATTAAATCAATATTTATTTGAAAAAAATTCAATGATTATTATGATATTTCCAAAACTTAATGAAATCAAAAAAAAACAGTTTGAAAACTATAATCGAATTCCAATAGCTATTGAACTATTTTCAGACTCCATGACATCAATTGAAGCATTGAAAAAGATAAAATCAATTAGTAGGCATTGTTTTATACTTGAAAGTGTAGAAGATTCAAAACAATGGGGAAGATATACATTTTTAGGCTTTGATCCAAAACTAGAAATCACATGTGAAGACAATATTGTAAAAATTAAGGAAGGTACAAGCTTTGAAAAAAAAACATCAAATCCAAAAAAATTCATTCGAAAAATTCTTGATGAATATAAAAGCCCTACATTTAAAGAATTACCTCCGTTTACAGGAGGATTAGTAGGATACTTTGCCTATGATTATATAAAATATAGTGAAAAAAGCTTAAAATTAGATGCAAAAGATAGAGAATCCTTTAAAGATGTCGATTTAATGCTATTTGACGAATTAATAGCTTTTGATAATTTTAAACAAAAAATTTACATAATAATTAATATTAAAACCAAAAATATTGAAAAAGAATATGAAAATGGGGTAAAAAGATTAAATTTTTTAAAAGAATTAATTTTCAATTCAAAAAAGATAAAAGAAGAAAAATTAAAATTAAAAACAGATTTCAAGCCATTGTTCTCTAAGGAAAAGTTTGTAGAAATTGTTAACAAAGGAAAAAATTATATTAAAGAAGGAGATATTTTCCAAGTTGTTTTATCAAATCCTATAATGGCTGAAATAGAAGGAAGCCTTTTAGACAGTTATAGAGTTTTGAGAACCACCAATCCATCTCCATATATGTTTTACTTCTCAAGTAAGGATATAGAAATAGCTGGAGCCTCCCCTGAAACACTAGTTAAACTTCAAAACAATGAATTATTTTCTTTTCCACTGGCAGGAACAAGACCTCGAGGAAAAACTGAAAAAGAAGATAAAAAACTAGAAGAAGAGTTATTAAATGATGAAAAAGAACTTGCAGAACACAATATGCTTGTGGATTTAGGTAGAAATGATGTAGGAAGAGTGAGCAAATTTGGATCTGTTAAAGTAGAAAAATATTTATCAATTGAAAAATTTTCTCATGTTATGCATATTGGTTCAACTGTTAAAGGTGAAATAAGAGAAGATAAAGATGCTTTAGATGTTATAGATGCCATTTTACCTGCTGGAACATTGTCTGGAGCTCCAAAAATAAGGGCATGTGAAATAATCAATGAATTAGAAGACAATAAAAGAGGCATTTATGGGGGAGCTATTGGTTATTTATCTTTTTCTGGAAATATGGACACAGCAATAGCAATACGAATAGCTTATAAAAAGAAAGGAAAAGTATTTATAAGGAGTGGAGCAGGAATAGTAGCAGATAGTATTCCAGAAAAGGAATTTGAAGAGTGTATTAATAAAGCACAGGCAGTAGTATCTGCAATTAAAATATCAGAAGGGGGAATAGAAGGAAAATGACTTTTAAAAACCCCAATAGAATAAATCCATTAAAAATTCATAGTTTAATTAGAAATGAGAAAAATCCATACAAAAGATATCAATTACCATTAAACTTAAAGTTAAAAAATAAAAATGGAGCAATATAATGATTTTATTAATTGATAATTACGACAGCTTTTCATATAACTTATATCAAATGATTGGAGAAATAAATCCAGATGTCCTAATCAAAAGAAATGATAAAATAAATATAAAAGAAATAAAAAAAGAAAATCCAAGCCATATAATTATTTCACCTGGTCCAGGACGACCAGAAAATGCAGGAATAAGTCCAGAAGTAATTAAAGAATTCAAAGGGAAAATTCCTATTTTAGGTGTTTGTTTAGGTCATCAAGCTATTTTTCAAGTATTTGGTGGAACTATATCTTATGCTAATGAGTTATACCATGGTAAAACATCAAATATAAGTATAAATAATTCAAATCCAATTTTTAAATGGTTAAATAAAACAATTAAAGCTGGACGATACCATTCACTTATTGGAATAAAAGATACACTCCCTCAAGAGTTAGAATCAATAGCAAAAACCATAGATGGAGAAATAATGGCTATAGCACATAAAAAATATCCAATATATGGATTACAATTCCATCCAGAATCTATTTTAACTCCTGATGGCTCTAAAATTCTAAAAAATTTTTTAAATATTGTATAAAAGTTAATATAATAAAATTAATAAAAAAAGAATAAAGTAAAAAAAAAATGAAAAAATAGAAATGGCTGTGCAACAGTTCGAAAATCTAATTGTTTAAATTTAATTAATTAAGTTAAATTAGATTTATAAAGTTATAATGAATTTTATTATAAAAATAAGTATAAATATTTAATAAAATTTTATTTTAATTAATATTAATAGCTATTTGCTAAAAATAATTCTTTTTAAACCTTTAATTTTTATCATTCTTTAAAATATTTTAATTCAAATTTAACTAATTCATATGAATTATTTAAGACTTATAATTATTTTTAAATATTTATTTTTTTATAAAAATAGGTATTAATA
>NZ_LWMV01000023.1 GCF_001639295.1 Methanobrevibacter curvatus
GCTATGCCATCACTATCATCATTGGATGTAGTGTCTATGACTATGCCGTCACCGTCAGTATTAGTGATTTTATTTTTTTTTACTTCTAAGTTTTTGGAGTTGGATGTATATATTCCAGATCCTCTTATATTGTCAAGGTTATTTTCTTCAATAGCAGTATTTTCAGTGTTTTCTGTATAAATCGCGTCGCTTTCAACATTGTTGGCATTGTTTCCTTTAACTTTAGTATTATTTAATCCAGAAAGGTAAATGCCAAAATTTGCTCCACTAATATTGTTGCTATAGATGTTCACATTTTCAGATTCTCTAACAAAAATGGTTCCATCGTTAATATTTGAAATTGTATTATTTTCGATATTTA
Source organism: Methanobrevibacter curvatus (assembly GCF_001639295.1). Lineage (GTDB taxonomy): Archaea > Methanobacteriota > Methanobacteria > Methanobacteriales > Methanobacteriaceae > Methanoflexus > Methanoflexus curvatus. The sequence goes on from NZ_LWMV01000023.1 coordinate 362, forward strand.
GTCCTTTAATATTATTAAATTCAAGAGCTGTATCCAAATTATCAAAAGTATTGTTGATTATGGAAATATTGCTTAAATCAGAAGCAGTAACTCCCATGTTATAATTCAGTATAGTAAATCCTTTAATTATTATGTTGTCTCCAAGAATAGTAAATACATTCATAGTAGGTTCATCACCAATAGATCCGTCAAAAACAACACCTACATCTCCAATAATAGACATGGTACGACCAATAAACAAATCAATTCCACTATAAATACCACCTAAACTAGTAGAATTAAAATACAAAATATCAATATTAATATCACTATCCAAAGCATTCTGAATATCCTCATTAGTCCAAGACTCATTAACAAACAAAGAACTAGCACTAACAGAAGATATAGAAAATGCTAAAACTATGAAAATCATCAAAATCATCAAAATTCTTTTATTACACAACATTTTAATCACCTTTAAGCATATAAATTATATTATAAAAATAGATTAGATATCAATCAGCCTCAACAATCTTACCAGTTTCATCACTTATAATCGTTTCCCCCACTTTTTTCCCAGTTTTTGAATCAACAAAGTCTACAAACCATAAACCATATCTATTAACTTCTACATTTTTAACTACAGCATTTTTTCCATAGAACTTTCTATGTTCGTTTAATATTTTGTTGGCTTCTTTAATAACATCGGCTTTTGATGTTATTGTTTTAATTTTAGGTACAATCTTATTATTTTTGGCTTTGTTTTTCTTATCGTTCTTATTTATGTCATTAGTATTTTTAGTTGTTGTATTGGAATCTGTTTTTGATTCATTTGTAGATAAATTAGAATTAATATCTGTAGAATTGTTTGCTAAAGAAGAATTATTATCTGTAATAGGCTCAGTAGTATAAGAAATCAAAGCATACATTCCAATACTAAATATTAATAATAAAGCCAATATTATTAAAACCATTATTTTTTTATTCATTATATCATGCTCCTCAAATGTCAATTATAGTGTGTGATCCATGTTTAGGTCCTTTCTTTTTAACATTAACTATACTTGTAAAAGAGTTAGATTTACTAGTTGTGTCAACCTCAATCCATTTTCCAATAAATATACCCACCCAAACATGTCCAGCTATTTTTCCACTTCTAAAAGTGCAATCATGGTAGTGAATATATTGTGATGGAATATTTGCAGTGCGGAGCATACTTATTAATAAACTAGATTGATCAACACAATTAGCCTCTCTTGAAGACAATGTGCCTGTAGCATACTTAGAACTCATATAATATTGTCTTGATTTTGGAGGGTATGCTATTTTATCTCTTACCCAATTAAAAAGTGCTTTTGCTTTGGTAGTTGAATTTAATGAACCCTCAATTTTGGATACTATGCTTTTTGTTAATGAAATAATGTTTTTGTTATTAGTAGGTGCTTTTGTAGAATGTACTAAATAATCATTATAACTTTTTAACACTTTAGAAGATTCATCAATTTTGAGATAGATACTATTATCCGATTTTTCAAAGAATCTAACAGTTTTGTTGGCTTTAGTATTCTTATTAGTCAATTTGTATGTATAGCTTATGTAAGGAGTTAAAGACTTATGATTAATAGTAGTTTTAACTGAAACAAAAAACATTATTGTTTTATTTGAAGTATTGTTGGTATATTTAGGCACTAATTTACCAATACCATATGTCCCATTAGAATGTGTAAGATTAAACCAAGTTCCAGAAATAGTAGGTTTTGCATCTAATTTTTTCCAGCCAACTCCACTGTTATTTTTTGTGGAATAATACCAGCCTTTGTTATCAACTTTATAAACATAGTCAGTAACAGCCGTAAGAGTTTTATTTACTTTCAGATTCCAATAACTAATTTTTTTAGAGTTAATTTTATAACTGTTCATGTTAATTAGGCTAGCTAAATGTGAATTTTCATGATTTGAGAAAGAAACTCTAACATTACCTCCATTTTTATTAGAAGAGGCTGTTGCTGAAGAAGTACTTTTAATTTTTGTTGATTTAGTACTGCCACCTACTGTCGATGTTGGTTTAGCGGTTTTACTTACTTTAATAGATTTTTTTATAGACCATTTTTGGTTGTTTTGAGAGTAGCTAACTTCTATAGTTATTGTTTTGATATTTTTTCCAACTGAGTATTCTCTTGTAGCCGTTCCTTTTGAGTTGGATTTAATGCTTTTTTTTAAATTATTAATGGACGAAGCGAAAGTTTTATTTGGAGTAAAATTTAAAGGAGACATTATAGTTCCATTTATGTAAGTATTTCCTTTTGTATTATATATTGCTTCTAGAATGTTATCTCCAGTTTTTAAATATGTATTTATTTTTATTTTTGTGGATGGTTTGGCTGCACTTGGGTATTTTAGATAAATTCCTATAATTTTTGCGATATTAGAGCTTATATTTATTTTAGAAATTCTTAGAGTTGCTAAGTTGTAAATTCCACTACCATAATGAGCACTATTGGAAACTATGCTTCCTCCAGTAATGTTTAGATTTTTATTTGAATATATTGCTCCACCATTGGATGTGGCTTTGTTGGACTTAAATGTAGATGATTGGATAATTAGTGGTGCATTATTATAAATTGCCCCACCATTAGTTGCTTTATTGTTACTAAAAGTAGATTTGCTAGTAATAGTTGTGGCTCCACCATTCAAATATAATGCTCCACCATTATTAGATGCACTATTTCCATTGAACTTAGATGAGGAAATTTGTAAGTTTTTAAGAGAAAAAATAGCTCCACCGTTTACCGTTGCTAGATTATCATTAAAGTTAGCCGAAACAATATTTAAAAGGTTATTAGAGTATATCACTCCACCGTTTAAAGCTCTATTTAATGAAAAATTCGAATTACTTAATATTCTAGTGGTTCCTCCATTGATATATACTGCACCACCATTAGATGTGGCATTATTTTTACTAAATATAGAAGTAGAAATATTTAAATCTTTTAAAGAATATATTGCACCACCATTAGTAGCTTTATTCTCATAAAAACTAGATTTAGAAGAAATACTACTTATTCCATTTGTATAAATAGCTCCACCAGAGTTTGTAGCAGTATTTTTATTAAAATTAGTAGCAATGATGTTTAAATCATTTAAACTGTAAATAGCTCCACCATTAGCTGATGCATTATTATTTAAAAATAAAACACTATTAACAACTAATTTATCATTACTGTAAACTCCACTACCATTAATTGCTTTATTGTTGGTGAAATTAGAATTATTTAAAATATTTACAATACCACTGTTAATATATAGTCCAGCACCATTAGAACTAGCAATATTACTTGAAAATTCAAGAGAATTAATGGTTAAATTAGAATTAGTATAAACTCCACCACCATTAATGGCTCTATTCTCATTAAAAGTAGATTTACCAGTAATAGTTGTAACTCCACCATTTAAATACAATGCACCACCATTATTAGATGCATTATTCCCATTGAAGTTAGATGAAGAGATTTGTAAGTTTTTAAGAGAGTAAATAGCTCCACCGTTACCAGTTGCAAGATTATCATTAAAATTAGCTGAAATACTTAATACACCGTTGGGGTAAATTGCACCACCGTTAACTCCGTTATTAGATGAAAAGTTTGAGTTGCTTAATATTCTAGTTGTTCCTCCATTGATATATAATGCTCCACCATTGGATATGGCATTATTTTTGCTAAATATTGAGTTAGAAATATTTAAATCCTTAAGAGCATATATGGATCCGCCATTATTTGCATTGTTAGATATAAAATTAGATTTAGAAGAAATGCTTATTTGACCATTTGTGTAAATTGCTCCGCCAGAGGTGGTAGCAGTGTTTTGTGAAAAGTTGACTGCATTAATTTGTAAATTGTTTAAAGAGTATATTCCTCCTCCGTTTATAGCCGAGTTGTTGTTAAATATAGAGTCATTTAGGTATTTAATTGGAATTTGGGTATGAATTGCTCCACCCATGTTTGTGGCAGTATTGGAGTCAAAGATTAAGTTTTTTAAGATGATTGTTTTGTTGTCATTATTTGTTCTGTTGTATAATTCTATTGCTCCACCGTTATTTGCTTTGTTAGAGGTGAAGTTAGAGTTTAGTATTGTGGCTGTTCCATTAAATATGAATATTGCTCCTGCATTACTTGCATTGTTTTGGTTAAATATGGAGTTGCTAATGGTTGCTTCAGAGTCAGAAATTCTGATTGCTCCGCCTATATTTGCACTGTTGTTAATGAATTTGCAGTTTATGATTTTAGTTCCTGTTCCATTGGTTATGGAAATGGCTCCTCCGTCATTTAGGGCGAAATTGTTAGTAAATGTTGAGTCTGTGATTGTTAAGTTTGTTGTAGCAGATCTTATTGCTCCTCCTTGAACAAAATTATCTGTGCCTGGTTGGCTTCCTAGATTGTTATTGAAAATGGAATTTTTTATTACAGAGTTATATGCTTGAGGATATATGAAAATGGCTGCTCCACTTTCTCCAGCATTATTTAAAAATGTACAGTTGTCAACAGTTATTTTAGTGTAAGTAGTGATAGCTGTTCCACCTAAAGTGTTGCCATTTCCATTAATAAATTTAATATATCTAAATGTGATATTATTTGCATTAACCCATGCTATTCTACTGATATTTTCTCCAGATAAAGTTGCAGGATTATTAGCAGAAGCACCAGTAAAAGTTAAATTTTCCTTAGTTATTCTAATTACTGAGCCATTGCTTTTAAATGTGTTTGAGCCTAATTGAACAATATCTCCAGAACTAGCAGTATTAATAATGTTATTTATGTCGTCAAAAGAATCTCCACTAACAGCAAGATTACCTGCTGAAGTTGCAGAGAAAGAAAGGGAAAACAGGAACACTAAAATTAAAAGAAAAATTCCAGCTCTCACCCCCCCCCCCCGTGCACGAATTTCCGTATGTTAAAATTAATTACATCCATTTATATCACTTATATAATATTTTTTTAAAAAAAAATAGCTGAAAAAAAATATAATCAATTAAAAGTTTAAAAAAAATGAAAATAAAAAAACAA
>NZ_LWMV01000024.1 GCF_001639295.1 Methanobrevibacter curvatus
ATTTATATGCTATTAAATTATTAATATCTATTACATATCGTTTTATTAATATGTATATATCGTTTTATTAATATTTATAAAAATTTATTATTTTTTTATACAGTATTTTAGTTTATTAATGGGTATTTAAATGATTGAAGGAAATTTAATTGAATCCTTAATTATAGTTGTCTTGTTTTCAACAGCTATTGGCTTAGCTTTAAATAGATTTAAAATTGAAAGATTACAATCCATAATGATTTCTGCTTACTTTGCAATTATTCTTCTTTTATCTGTTTTTATTTGTAATTTTTTCCTTGAAAATATCATGACTTTTGTAAATAATAATATTAACTTTTTAATGGTTATTGTTGGGATGGTTTCAGTGTTTGTAGGTTTTAGATTAATTTATGAGCTAAAAAATAAGACTAAATTACCTTTTTCAATTGTTAAAGAAAAACCTCATTATAATAAGAATATTTCAAGAATAAAGATTTTTTTTAAAAGAATTTCAGACAATAGCTCCATACCTTTACTATTTGTAATTTCTTACATATCATTTTTAATTCATATTTTATACACTTCACCAAAGGTATGGATACCAGTAATTCAATTAAGCTTTATTTTCTCAATTATTTCTATTTTGTTAATAGTTGGAATTGTTTATTTATTTAAAATTTTTAATATAAATTCTGGAATTATTGTAGGTATATTTTCAATTTTTACAGGTTTATATTCGTTATTTGTATATATGTTTGTTCCAGCTCTTCAAGGAGCTTTAAAAGCAGAAACTCCCTTAATTCAATTAACTGATTTAAATATGCTTTTTTATTTTTTAGCTATTTTAATTGCTTCAGTTTTACTTGGATTTTTGTTAAAAAGAACAAAAAAGTTTTCCCATTTATCTTGAATAATTTATCTTAAAATTTAAATAATTATTGATTAGTATTAAGGTTATATTTTCTATTATTTTTCATTCTAATCTTTTAAAAGTGTTACTAGTAGTTTAAGTTAATATTATAGAGTTTAAGTTAGTATTATAGTAGTTCAAGTTAGTATTATTAATATTTTAAGTTAGTAATATAATATTTTAAATTTTTATTTTATACATAATTGGTGATTTAATGGAAATTATTGGTAGTCAAATTTTATCTCAATTGTTACATGCTATATCTCAAAGTCTTTTAATTCCTGTTATTATTGTCCTTGTACTCTTTGTTGTATATGCGTTAATAAGTTTAGGTGGGTTTATTTCAGAGTATAGTACTCGTCGTAAATTTAAAATTTCAAACATGGAAGATTTAATAAGACAATTGAGAAATTCAACAGATTTTGATCAAATGAAGGATATTGTTAAAGATTTTTCAATAGCTCAATTTTACAAAGATGATTTAATAAAAGCCATAGATACAAATGAATTTTCAGTTGAAACTAGAAAAGCTTTAGCATCAAAGTTAATTGAAAAAGAAGAAATTAGAATGGAAAAATCTGTTGAAAAAACAGATACTGTTGTTAGAATTGGTCCAACATTAGGATTGATGGGTACTTTAATTCCTATGGGTCCAGGATTAGCTGCTCTTGGTGCTGGAGATATTCAAGGTCTTGCTCAAGCAATTATAGTTGCTTTTGATACTACTGTTGCAGGTTTGGCAGCTGCAACGATTTCTTATGTAGTTTCAAGAGTTAGAAAAAGATGGTATGAAGAGGATCTCTCAAACTTAGATGTTTTAATTACTTCAACCTTAGAGATTGTTGAAGAGAAATTAAATTAATTAGCTTATTAATTTATTTAATTAACTTATTATTTTATTTAATTAACTTATCAATTTAATTTTTAAAATGAATAGGGGAAAAAATGTCACTTAGAAAGAGAAAAATATTTAAAAAGGCATCTAATGATGAAGATCCAATGAGTGGTATAGCAAATATGACTGATGTAATGCTTGTTTTAGCTGTTGGATTTTTAATTTTTGCTATTATGTCTATGAACATGCAGAGTGTTATTTTTTCAGATTCCACTCCTCAAGAAAAACAGAGAATTTCTGAAGCCATTAAAAAAGCCGTTAATGTTGAAACAGCTCAAGATTACAATGGCACAGCAGATATTTCAAGTGGAGAATCATCAGGAATGGAAAATATGGGAACGGTCTATAAAGATCCAGAAACAGGAAAGTTAATTATGATTCCACCTTCGGATTGATGAAAACTTTCTTATTTTTTCTAATTTAAAACACTTTTATTTAATTTTCTTTATTTTTGATAAAAAGTTTTGATGAACCTTTTTTTTAAAAATTCTTTATATTTTACAACAATAAGCGAACTCTTTTTAGTTGTATATTATATTCTACAATATTCAAGAATATAGTATATTTCATTAGATTTATTAAAAAAGGAAAAAATATTAAAGAAGCTTCTGAAATAGTTATGTTGTAAGGCAAACAGGATCTATTTGGCTAAAAAAATATAATGAAGAAGGTTATGAAGGTTTAATGCCAAAATTTAGTGGTGGAAGACCATCTTACTTAACAAATGAACAAAAAGATGAATTAAGAGAAATACTAGTCGATAAAAAGAGTGATTACACAATTAATAATGTTAAAAAACTTATATTTGAGAAATACAGCATTAAATACACTTATAAACAAGTATGGATCATTGTCCGAAAACAATTTGGACTAAACTACACAAAACCATTCCCATATTACGATGGAAAACCAGAAAACAGTAAAGAACTTCTAAAAAAAACACCGAAGAAATAGACCTATACAGCGAAATTTTAGCATTCTTAGACACTTCTCTGGACAATCTTCCAAACTCCACAAGAACACTCCACGAACCAGGAACTAAAAACACAATCAAAAAAAAAATAGAAAAAAATTCAAAATAAATGCAACAGGATTCTAAACAGCCAATGGAAACTCATATTTTACAATAATACCCAATACCAGAGGATTTGAATTCTCAAAAATATTTATACAATTCAGAATAGAAAACACAGAAAACCTTGAAGCAAAAAAATCCTAAAAGAACTTCTAAACCATAACAACTTATCTAATGAATGTATTGAAAACTATTTTAAAGAAAAAAGACCAAATATAAAAGATACAATAGAAAAAACCAATAACAACCTATTTGATGACAAAATAACATACGATGAAGCCATAAACAAAAATAAACACTATCTCAATAAACTAACTCCAAACACGAAAAAAATAGAAGAAAAGAAAAAAGAAAACCTAATAGAACTACTCACAGAAAAAACAGACATTAAAAAGCCATTTGAAAAAGAAAAAACAATACACACAGTTTTAGACAATTACACTGTTCACCATGCAGAAGTAATTAAAACAACAGCTGAAATTTTAAATATGAACTTAATCTACTTACAATCAAAATCACCCGATTAAACCCTATTGAAGATGTATGGAGAAAAATAAAGATAGAATTATCACATGACTTCATTAAAAATGAGAAATATTTAAAAAATCGTTTTACAGAGTTATTTAATGAATTTATAGGCTCTCCATCATTTTTGAAAATGGGCTAGACGAATACATAAAATGTTAAAAAAGTTAGGTAATATACCATATTAATTAGCTTCAATATTTTTAATAGCTTTTTCAATAAGTTCCAAATTTTCTATTGTTTTTTCTAAATTAGCTAAAAGTTCTGAAATAAGATCTCCATACTCTTCCATTTCACCTTCGTTTTCACCTATTCCTTTTAAAGTTTTTACCATGTTAATTATAGTCTCAAATCTTGGTTTAATGTTTCTATTCTTTTTTGATTTTTTAAATTTCTTAAAAGCTCTTTCGTTTCTGAGATTTTCGATAAAATATTTATCTTTTTCTTTTATTTTAATAAAGTCTGGGCTGTTTATGACTTTCTCATCAAATGCTTTTAATATGCCATCTAATTTTTTAGAGAAAATGGAGCCAGTTATGTAAAATTCTCTACCAGTATTGTTTTCATCTTTATAATTTAAAAAACTACTAACTCCTGTAGAACTTAAAGAAATGTATTCTTCAAAGTTCAAGATGATATTTTCCTTATTAAAAGTTTCATCATCTATATTGTGCTTGTCTATTATTATATCAGCTATTCCACTATTATTATCCATAATTTCAACTTCTTACCTATTGATTTTTTTATTATTTTAAAAAGGTTCTATATTTTGCTTAATGTAAATATATTTAATATATTAAATATATTATTAAATATAGTATTAAGTATGTATATTTAATATTAAAAACTGTGATTAATGAGAAAGTGGCTATTAAATAGTTTCAGCATTTCCAATAATCCCAGTAACTTCTTCAATAACTTTGAAATTTTGCACTGTTAATTTTAAATTAGATATAAATTTTGAAAGAAGTTCATTATATTCTACAGCATTCAAGAAAATATAACTATTTTAATATTGCAGTATTTAATAACATAATTTTTTATAATTTATTTATAAGAATGTTATGGTGTTTAAAGTATTAATTAAATTATTAATCTAGTTTTTCATAGTATGATTCGACAACACATGCCTTACAGTAAGCTACACCATTTTGGATAATGTGCTGGTTATCTTTAACTATTTCTCCACAAATAGGACAGACTATTTTATTGTCTGAAGAATGTCCTGGAAGATCACCTTCTCTCAATCTAACTCTAACTTTTTCTATTCTAAATAAAACATCATTAGAAGTATTTGTTAATCTTTCAATTAGTTCTTCTTTACTTTCACCTGGAACTTGTGTTTGAATATCCATATCTGTAATCCTAACTGCTTCACCAGTGGATATTTTTAAAAATGTTCCTGCAAATCTCCCATAATCTAAGAGATTTAATGATCCTTTTCCAAGTGTGCAACCACTTACCACCTGGACAGCATCAGCCATGCATCTACCAATTTCCACAAAAACTACTAAATCTTTTGTTGGTTCATTTAAATTAAAACCTAATTCTTTCATTGCTAACATTGTCATTTTAGTTCCCATTACTATTCCGCCACATAAATGACCATGAAATTTTTCTACTTTGTCTAATTGCTCTTGAAATTCGCTCATTTTAATATTCTCCATTTTATTTTTAGTTTTATAATTATTTTTTTCTTTAATTAATTTAAGTAATCTATCTTTTTTAAAGTATATAAATTTACTTGATTTAATTATGATAGGGACTGTTCCATAGTACATTTATTTTTTTAAAAATATTATATGAACATTCTTTAAATGTAATTTAAAGTATTTTTATCATATATTTTATAAAAAATTAAAAAAATAATTATAAGCCACCTTTTTGGATAATGTACTATAATAAAAGATATTCTTTATAG
>NZ_LWMV01000025.1 GCF_001639295.1 Methanobrevibacter curvatus
ATATTATATAATTATTGTTTTATTAAATATTTAAATTTAGTTATTATATTGACTTACATTTAATAATATTTAATAATATTTAATATTATCAAAAATATTTAAATACTGTTTTAAATATATTTATTATTAAATAATATCATGAATTTTCTTAATACTATTAAATATTATTAATATTTAAGAAAAATTATCATTAAATTTTTTTATATTTATTTAAGAGTGAAATTATGAATCAAGATAGAGCTTATCAAGTCAATCAACAATTTCTTAGATTTAAAGGTAAAGATGTTATTATTGGTCTTAAAAATCTAGAAGAACTAGAAGGAAATATAATAACTATTGATAACTTTTTAAATACAGTTTTAGAAACAGATAATGGTTTAAATGTTATTAAAGGTGGAAAAATAGCTTTTATTTCTGAAAAACAATAATTTACTTTTTTTTATATTATTTTTTATATTATTTTATTATTTTTTATATTATATTTTTAGTCTTTTTGCTATTTTCTTAGTTTCTTATATTTTAAATAAATTTTTTAACATTTATTTATTAGTTATTTTTATATTTTTCATACATTAAGTTGTATAGTCTACAGGAATACCCAATATTTCTTTTTTCCCATTATAAACAGATTTAGCTATTTGTGCTGCTCCATAAGCTCCAGATTCACTGGATAAAATAGCTATAGGATATTTATTTTTTAAATATTTGTTAATCTTATTTTTAAAATTAAATGGCTTTTCTAATGAACCTATAGAACCAGTTAAAACTATTCCTTCTATTGGATTATCTGATATTCCAATTAAACCATGTATTTCCATAGCTATTGTCATTATCATAGAATCAACGGCTAATTTTGCTTTTTCATCATTATTTTCATAGTTTTTTAAGAGCTTATTTTTCATATGGGCAACTTTTGTGTTTATTTTAGCTATTTTAACAGCACCAGCATTTGAAAAAGCTTCATTTGCAGTAATTTTACCTTCGTCTATATTTCTAATCATTTCTAAATCTATAGGTCCATGTACAATGCCAATAGACCCTAAAGCTGCATCAATAGCTCCTTTTATTCTTCCATCTTCTATTAAAATGTTAACACTGTTAGAACTAATATCTCCTACTATCATATTTTTCCAATTTGTTTCTAATAATGCAGCATATGCAATACTAATTTTTTCTGAACTTGCTTGATGGGAATAGCTAGCATTAAATAAAGGATTTAAAGAAGTAGAATTTTTATGAAGCCCTGGAATTAAGATAGTTGGAATATTTGACTCTTCAATTTCACTATATACTGAAGTTCCTCCCCCTGTCACCTTTCCAGCTCCTTCAATGGAAAGAATTCCTCTATTTTTTACTTTATTCAGAGGAAGTATTGTATTTATTCCATCTCCCATAGCATATGTCATGGCTAAAAGTTTAATGTCTGATAAATTAATTCTTTTTTCAATTTCATCAATAGCTTTGACCAACCCATTTTTACTGTCTTCTCTATCTATTTTAAAGACTTCTATTGGGATTCCTTCATCTGAAATGATTCCAAATGAAATTCCCGTAGTACCATGATCCATACCAAGATAAACCATATTTTCACTAAGTTTTTTAAAAAATTTGTTTTTAAGATATTTTAAGATTTTTAAGAGGTTTTTTTAAATAATTTTTAAAGATTTTGCTTTTTTTAGTTGTTTGCTTAAAATAGTATAAAAATTTTTAAAATGAATTTATAAATTAAATTATTTTTAAAAAGAAATAATTTTCATATATATTTCAGAAAATAAAGTTTAGAAGTAATAATTTTTTTTAAAAATTCCCATATTCATCTATTAATTAAATTAAATAATTATAATAAGTATTGTTTATTTAATAAATATTTTTTTATATAATAAAATTATAAATGATTATTTTAAAAATTAGACATAATATAAACTTATTTTTTAAAATAAATATCTCATTAAACAATTAATTCGAAAATTTTTTTCAGGACTATAAATAAAAAAATTTTTTAAAATATAAAAAAAATTAAAAAAAATATTACTTAAATTTAATCTTAAATATTACTTTTATTTATTCACTTTTTTCTAATCCACATGCTTTACGGAGTTTTTTACCTACAATTTCTATATTTTCTTCAGCTTCAATTGCTCTATATCTATTTAACATAGGCTGGTTTGCAGTGTTTTCTAAAGCCCATTCTTTAGTAAATTTGCCTTTTTGGATTTCTTCAAGAACTTTTTTCATTTCTTTTTTAGATTCTTCATTGATTATTCTCTCTCTTCTAACAAATCCTCCAAATTCAGCAGTATTTGAAACATCATTCCACATTCCAGCAAATCCTTTTTCGTAGATTAAATCCACGATTAACTTTAGTTCATGACAAGTTTCAAAGTAAGCTATTTCTTTTTGATATCCTGCTTCTACTAAGGTGTCAAAACCTGCTTTAATTAATTCTGTAACTCCTCCACATAAAACAGCTTGTTCACCAAATAAATCAGTTTCAGTTTCTTCTTTAAAACTTGTTTCTAAAATACCTGCTTTTGCAAGACCAGTAGCTTTTCCCATTGCAAGAGCAATTTGTAAAGCATTTCCAGTAGCATCTTGTTCTACTGCAACAAGTCCAGGAATTCCAAATCCTTCTTTATATGTTCTTCTTACCATTGAACCTGGCCCTTTTGGAGCAATCATTGTGATATTAACATTTTTAGGGACTTTAATATATTTAAAATGTATATTGTATCCATGTGAAAAAGATATGGTATTTCCTTCTTCGAGATTAGGAGCTATTGATTTGTTGTAAGTATCAGCTTGAATTTCATCTGGAATAAGAATATGAATAACATCTGCAATTTTTGTAGCTTCTTCAATTGTTTTAACATTCATTCCTTCACTTTTAGCAATTTTCCATGATGAACCACCTTCACGAAGTCCAACAACAACATTCAAACCACTGTCTGCCATATTTCTACTTTGTCCTCTTCCTTGACTTCCATAACCAATAACGGCTATGGTTTTTCCTACTAAGACTTCACTATCTACATCTTTTTCATAGTACATTTTCATTTTTTCACCATTTAATTATGAGTTGAAAATTAATATATTTATAATAAAATAAATTAAAATAAAGTAAAATATAATAAAACATTAAAAAAATAATAAATTTCAAAATTTTCATTGATGATCATTTATCTATAAAATTTATCTATAAAATTTATTTATCAATGATTTATTTATATATTTTATGTATATAAATTATTATATTAATATTTATTTATTAAATTTTTTTATTATTTTTAAAATAATCATTTATAATTTTATTATATAAAAAAATATTTATTATTTATCTAATTTAATTAATAGATAAATATAAGAATTTTTAAAAAAAATTATTACTTCTAAACTTTGTTTTTTTGAGTATATTTAGCTTTATTCAGTTTTATTTAATTTTTTAATTAGATTTTCTGTTTTATAAGTCAAGCTCTAATAATTGAGTATAGTATTTACAGAACATGATTAATCTTGATTTTTTGTGAAAGATTCTTTAAGTTTCGCAGATAGTTTCTTCATTCTTTCTCTCTCTTTTGAAACCTGTCCAATGAGCATGTCAAGTGCAATTAATAATAAAATGCTGTAGTTGTTTGAGAGGATAAAGTTAGCAAGATTCTCACTTACTAATGTAGGGTTGCTGTCGATTATTTGTGATAATATTAATATAAAGACATAAAACAGATACAATATTGTTTTAAATGAGATATTATTATTAATTCCATCTTGAATTGACTGATAAACTTTTTTTCTGTCTTTTCGTTCAGAAATTTTTTTGAAAGTGCTTTCTGATTCAAGCATTCTTATGGAATATTCTTCTATCGCAAAAAATAGAATCATTAGCATAAGATTCCCAAAATACGCATATAGAGGTGAATATCCAGCCAACCAAGTAAATGTAAAATATAAAACGACTCCATATATAACAGTTCCAAGGAATTCTGCTAATAGATATTTTCTTCTGTATATTATTTTTTTTAGCATCTAATTACCTCATTAATGTTCTAACTTTTTTTATTTCAGCTATATTTATCCTAACTTTAGTAATTTTTCCAATTATTTATCTATATTTTTGCATTTATTGTAAGATATCTTATTGTGTATCAATTATTTTTTTTAAGCTTTTTAATATTTAGTTTTTTCTCATTAAAATTGTTAACAGAATACATATATATATATATATATATATATATATCTAGATTTAATATAATTAAATTATAGGCTGAGTACCTAAAAATATATGTACTTATTTGCATAGCTTTTGTAAACTTTTTACAATATCAATACAAAACATTCCTATCTTAAAGTTTTGTATTTGATTATTATATGCTCAGCCGGTGATGTTAAAAAAGTTATTTCCAAAAACAACATTTTCTATATAAATGTTAAAAAAGAGTTAATAATTTTAAATCAGCTATGCATTATTTGATTAACTAATAGGAGGTAAAATATGGTAAGTCCAGTTGTTAGTGCAATTGCATCTTTTTTTATTCCAGGATTAGGTCAATATCTTGGTGGTCAAGGTGGTAAAAAAGCAATAATTTTCTTTATAATTGCTATTATCATTTCCACGATATTTACTTTAGTTGGAGTTCCATATGTATATTTATTATATGCTATCTATGCAGCATATGATGCATATTCTAATATAAAATAGATCTTTATAGATATGGGCTGTTATAAATAATTGTTTTATTTATACTGAAAATTCTTAATTAAGTTTGTTGCAACTTAGGTTATAGTTAAATAGTGATAATTCAAATTTACCCATTCACTTGTTTTAAGCATGAATCTAGTTTTGTAAACATAGATAGTGCTATTATGCACTATGGCTATGTTGCAACTACTTTGATTTTAATCATTGGATTACAATCTTTAGTTTAATCTTTTCTTGTTATTGTGTTGATTATGTGTTGATTGCTTCGATGAATCAATATTTTTAGGCTTTTAATAAAAATAATCCTCAATACATTAATAAAATTGATATCACTAATAGATTACTAATATATTAATCTATTATGAATAAATTTTAATTAATTTATATATCCGTTAAATAATAATAATCATTAAAGTTACATATTTGTTATAATAATATTGTTGAGACAATTTAATTTTTTCTATAATTTATTAATATAGTGTTAAGACAATTTAATTTTCATATTTTTTATTTAAGTATAGTATTTTGATAATTTTTTATCAGCATTTTCTTTAGTGAAATTCCAGTTTATTTTGCATTTATTTTCATTTCTGTAGTTCTGATAAG
>NZ_LWMV01000026.1 GCF_001639295.1 Methanobrevibacter curvatus
CTGGAGAGATTTACGAATATTTAAGAGAAAAACTCTTCGAAATACTACCTAATTGGAAAGATTTTCGACGTCCAAGATGGAAAATCGAAAAAGTTTTCGAATTCCTCAAAATAAACCTAGAATTAGGGAAAATACATGCTTATACACTCAAATCTGTATCTAAAAAAGCATATCTAACTGTACTTTTAATGAGAATACTAATTTCAGAAGGTTACAACGAAATCCAAGAAGTAAAAACCTTGTAAATTTCAAGTAAATCAGACACCCTGTTAATTAGTATATTTAGACAACACTTATTATCATTAAAAAATTGACTTTATGGAAAATAGTTTAAATTAAAATATAAGAATTTTATTAAGTTTTTTTAAAGATTAAAACTGATTTCATCTGTATTTTTAGAAAATCATAATATAATTATCTCAAAACATCTTGAATAATCTATTAAACTCTTAATTTTTTCATATAAATCAGGCATCTGTTTTTAAATATATAAATATAAATAAACATAATCATAAATATAACAAACATAATCATAATATAAATATATTAATTAAATTATATGATGTCTAAATGTGAGACTGTCAATTTGTTAGTTAATGCAATTTTTAAAATTGAATTTTAAGCTTGAATTTACAAATACTTGATTTTTAGAAGAGAAATTTTTCTTACCAACTAACAAATTGACAATCCCCTAAATGTTATTAGGGTGTCTAAGTTCATTTGATATTTATTAATATTTAAAAATTCAATGTTGATGATTTTATGAAAAAAAGTTTTATAAGAATAGTAGATGGTGGAATTTGTGTTGTCGATGATGTTGAAGCATCAGGTTTAAAAAATGGAAAATATGGTTTAACAATTATAAAACGTGAAAATAGTATTGGTGCTGGACTATTTACCTCCAATAAAGTAAAAGCTGCTCCTGTTATATATACAAAAAAAATAATATCTGATGGGGAAATTTCAATTATTGTTGCAAACAGTGGTAATGCAAACTGTTTTACAGGTTCCGGTGGAATGGCTGATTGTGATAAAATGGTTGAATTAACTTCAAAATTATTAAATATTCCTAAAAATCAAATAGCTATTGCTTCTACAGGAGTTATAGGTAGAACTATGCCTATGGAAATTATTTTACCACTAATTGAAGAATGCTCAAAAAATTTAGAAAATTCTTCAAAGGCATCAAAGGATAGTGCAAATGCTATTTTAACTACTGATTTTGTTTCAAAAGAATTTTCTGTTGAAGTGACTTTATTAAATGGTAAAATTATTAAAATTGGTGGAATAGCTAAAGGTTCTGGAATGATTGCACCTAATATGGCTACAATGTTATGTTTTTTAACTACAGATGCTTATGGAGAAAAAGATATTTTAAAAAAGGCATTGAAAGAAGCTGTTGATTTAAGTTTTAACATGGTTGTTGTTGATGGTGATGAAAGTACCAATGATGAAATTATTTTGCTTGGATCAAAAAACAAAGATAATTCTATTTTAACTGAAAGTGGTGGAATTGATTCAAATTTCCAGGAAGCTTTAAACTTTTTATGTCAAAATTTGGCTAAAATGATGGCTAAAGATGGCGAAGGTGCTACAAAATTTATTGAAGTCCATGTATTTAATGGAAAATCTCAAAATGATGTAATTAAAGCATCAAAATCAATTGTAAGTTCTTCACTTGTTAAAACAGCTGTTTTTGGTGGAGATCCAAATTGGGGTAGAATTGTTTCAGCTGTTGGTTATTCTGGAGCAGATTTTAATCCAAACAATGTTTCAATTTCTGTTAATTCTAAAGATAAAACTTCTTATTTAGTTAAAAATGGTGAAATTTTAGGTTTTGAAGATACAAGCAGTTTAAAAGATGCAGAAGATATAATGCAAGAAAAAGAGATTAAAATTATTGTTGATTTAAATAATGGGAGTTATGAAGCAACTGCATATGGTTGTGATTTCTCTTATGACTATGTTAAAATAAATGCAGAATATACAACATAATTTCTTTTTTTTTAAAATTTAGTTTTTTTTTTAAAATAATTTTACTTTTGTTGATTGTTTTTAATAAAACTATAGTTTTTTTTTGCTTTATTTTCTAAATTAACCTATTTTTTTCTTTAAATTAACTTTATTCAACTTTTTTATCTATTTTTTTATAATTGCTTCTTGA
Organism: Methanobrevibacter curvatus; assembly: GCF_001639295.1. GTDB lineage: Archaea > Methanobacteriota > Methanobacteria > Methanobacteriales > Methanobacteriaceae > Methanoflexus > Methanoflexus curvatus. The sequence continues at coordinate 2,165 of NZ_LWMV01000026.1, forward strand.
TTTTTTATTTTTTTATCTAATTTTTCAATGATTTTTTACAAAACATTTATATACTACTATGAATAAAATTTATATGTCGGAAGAAGGTTACCGTCTTCCGTCTATAATAGTTGATTTAAAAAATTTAAATTAGCAAATTTGAAAAGTTTTTACTTTAATGATGATTTGCTTAATATTTTTTTAAATTTGCTGTTGTTTGATTTGATTATTATAAAGTTCATTATATTTTAAATTGGCTATTAAATAATTTTTTTACTTTAAAATTAAATTAACTATTATACATTATTTAAATATTAATTAAATAATGATTTCATGGTAATCTATAAAGATCATTTTTATATTTAATTAATTTTTTATAGACATATTTGTTATTTAAAAAATTTTAATCAAAAAATTCTTATTTAAAATATTGAATTTTATTATAATGCTACTTGAATTTTATCTAAAAGATTTTAATATTGCAATAGTAAATTATTTAAATCAAATTAGGAGAAAAGATCAAAAATTAAAAATATGTTATTTTTTTAAGGTTTAATTTTTGGGCATGTTTAATTTTTAAAAAACATAGTAATATAGGATTTAGATATTATGGTTGAAGAAGTATTGTTAAGTGCAGGAGATACAGCTTGGGTTCTTACATCCACTGTTCTCGTTTTGTTAATGAGTATTCCTGGAATAGCTCTCTTTTATGGAGGGTTATCTAAGAGGAAAAATGTTTTAAATACGATGTTTTTATCATTTATTGCTTTTGCAATAGCTGCTATTATTTGGGTGACTTATGGTTATCAGTTTGCTTTTGGTGCAGATTTGAATGGGCTGATTGGTTCTCCAGCACATATTTTGCTGAATGGAATATTGCCTGATCAATTGTTAGGAGCTGGAACGGATAGTGTATCGCCATTCCCAGAATTGTTGTTTGTTGCTTTCCAATTAACCTTTGCAGCATTAACTGTTGCCCTGGTTTCAGGTGCAGTTGTTGGAAGAATGAAATTTTCAGCTTGGGTTGTTTTTGTAGTTGCTTGGGTTTCATTAATTTATATCCCAATTTGTCACTGGGTATGGGGTGGTGGATGGTTATCCCAATTAGGTGCACTTGATTTTGCAGGAGGTACTGTTGTCCATATTAATTCGGGTATTTCTGCATTGGCATTAGCACTACTGTTAGGTAAAAGAAAAGATGCCTCTCTTATTCCCCATAATTTAGGATATTCAGCTATTGGTGCAGGATTCCTATTCTTTGGTTGGTTAGGGTTTAATGGTGGATCTGCCGTTGCAGCTGATGGGCTTGCAAGTTCAGCAGTTTTAGTGACAATCATTGCTGCATGTGCTGCAAGTATTGTTTGGAATATTATTGAAGTTGCTAAAGGTGAAAAACCTACTTTCTTAGGTTCAATTTCAGGTATAGTTGCAGGTCTTGTTGGTATTACACCTGCTGCAGGATTTGTAGATGTTGGTGGAGCTATTGTTATTGGTATTGGTGCAGCTATTATCTCATATTTCGCTTTAAGTTATTTAAAACCAAAACTTGGTTACGACGATGCATTGGATGTATTTGGAATCCATGGTATGAGTGGTATCTGGGGAGCTATTGCTACTGGTATTTTTGCAGTAGCTGCAATTGGTGGAACTGCAGGGTTAATTGAAGGAAATGTTGCTCAAGTAGGAATCCAAGCAATTGGAGTTGTTGCTACTATAGTCTATGCATTTGTTGTCACTTTAATTATTGGTAAAATCATCGATTTAGTGATTGGTTTAAGAGTAGATGATAGCAAAGAGGTAGAAGGTCTAGATACAGCATTACATGAAGAATCTGGATATAGATTATAATTAAAATAAAATTTTTAGATTTTATTTAATTTATTTAATTTAATTATAATCACATATTTTAGAAATTTATTAAGGATTGATTACAATGAAAAAAATCGTAGCTATTATTCGTCCAGAAAAACTAACTGATGTTAAAAACTCTCTTATAGCCATTGGTGCTGAAGGAATGAATGTTGTTGAAGTTAAAGGAAGAGGAAGACAATTAGGAATTAAAGAACGATATAGAGGATCAAATTATTGTATTGATATGATACCTAAAACTCGTGTTGAAGTAATTGTCAAAGCAGAGGACTTAGATAAAACAGTTGATGCAATAGTTTCAAGTGCAAGAACTGATGAAATTGGGGATGGGAAAATTTTTGTCTCATCACTTGATAATGTTATAAGAATTAGAACAGGTGAAGAAGGAAAAGATGCAATTTAATTTGGTTTAAAAGTCAATTAAATAATAAACATAAATAATTATATAATTGTTATATTAATTTATAACTTTTATTTTTATTTTTTATTTCCCATTTTTTTTTTAAATTTTTTTATTTTTTTATCATTTTATTTTTTATACAAATTCTTTTTTTTTTTGCTAATGTGTATATATCATTACAAAATAATATGCTTTTAAATCCTTCCTCATAGAAGTTTTGTTGAAAATTAAGAAAGCATTCTTATTGTTATATATTTAGAAATGTTTTTATGTTATATTTCACGAAAAACCTCTAAAATGACCTTAATAATGAAGTTCTGTTTTCATAATTATTATGTAAAATACTATTAGCATTTTTTTTTTTTTTTTTTGAATGGCTGTGCAGCAATTTGAAAATCTAATTTTCTAAATTTGATTAATTAAGTTAAAATTAAATTTATAAAGCTATAATGAATTTTATTATAAATATAAATATCTAATAAAATTCTATTTTAATTAATATTAATATCTATTTACTAAAATTAATTATTTTAAATATTTATTTGTTATAAAAATATGTATTAATACTTCACATATTTTTTAATATATTTTAATTAAACATCTGTTTTTTCAAAAAATAATCATTGCACAGCCTCTTGAATGATTTACCCATTGATGATATCAACAATTTTATGGCTTGATAACTTAGAATATGGTATAATCATCTGAAAAAACTCTTACAGGTTTATTGCAGTTTTTTTTTTTTTTTTTTTTTTTTTTTTTTTTTTTTTTAAAAATTGTGTTGTTTTTTTT
>NZ_LWMV01000027.1 GCF_001639295.1 Methanobrevibacter curvatus
GAATTTTATTAAATATTTATATTTATTTTTATAATAAAATCTATTATAACTTTATAAATCTAATTTTAGATTAATTAACTAAATTTAGAAGCTTAGATTTCGAATTGTTGCACAGCCCTTTTAAAAAATAAAAAAATATAAAGATTTAAAAAATATAATTGACATATCAATTAACAAAATTAAAAAAAATAAAATTTAAAATAAATTTAAAATTAAATTAATAAAAGCAGTTCATATAAAAGTTTGAAATGCTTTTGATCAAACTTTTTCTAAAAGTTTGTTTTTAAAAAGTTTGTTTTAAATGAATAAGGAAATTATTTTTCAGGTAATCCTGTAATTCTTAATCCACCGTAGTGAGTTTTGTATCTGATATTTAATCCAATTAAAAGTGCAGTGATTCTTTCTACTGTTCTAGCTTGTTCTAGCGGACCAGCATCTATGCATTTAACACCTGGAATTTTTTCTATTAACTCAAAAACTATTTTTTTAGCTTCTTTATCGTCTCCAGAGACTAAACAATCACAGTCAATCTCTTTTTCAACTTTTATTAAGCTAGCAGAGCTAATGTTATTAAATGCAGAAACTACTTTAGCACCTGAACCTTTTAATAATGCTGCTGTTCTTTCTGCAGCTGATCCTTCCCAAACACTGAAATATGTCGATGGAGTACCACCTATGTTTGACTGTAAAGGAACTGTGGCATCAATGAAAATTTTATCTTTAACATACTCTTTAACAGAAACTAAAGTTGGTTTTTGTGCAAGAATAGGCACAGTTAATATAATTATATCAGCAGCTGCTGCAGCATCTTCATTAGTCAAACCTTTTACATTGCTTAGACTATCATCATTAAGGATTTCTTTAACTTCTATTGCTGCCATTTCTGCTTTTTCTGCTTTTCTAGAACCAATAATTACATCTTCACCTGCTTTAACAAATCTGACAACGATACCTAAACCTTGATCCCCAGTACCACCTAACACTGCTATTGTCATAAAATCATCTCCTAAATTATTAATATATTTAATATAATAATTCATGAATTTAAATATTTCCTAAATATTTTAAAAAAGAAAAAATTAATAGAGAAATTATATAAAGAAATTAAAAAATAGCTATAAAAAAATTATTGTTAATTGTTTTTTAAAAAAATAAAAAAAGAATAATTTAAAAAAATTCTTATAAAAATTCTTATAAAAATATTAAGAAATTTTAAAAATTATTATACGGTTACCTAATCACCTAATATAACAACAGGTTTGATTAAGTTTCTTGGTTTATCTTTCATAAGCAAGAGTGCTTCTTCAAGATCTTCAAGTGCATCAAATCTGTGGGTAATTAATTTACTAGGGTCACCACGACCATAAGTAACAATATTAGCAAGTTGTTCCATTCTTGTTCTTCCACCAGGACATAATCCAGTATGGATATCTATGTCAGCCATTCCGAATCCCCATGGAGTACGAGGAATAGGTATATTTTCTCCTTCACCAAAGTAATTGATGTTAGAAACAACAGAACCTGCTCTAGCAGATTTTACGGCATCTATTAATATATCTGATCCACCACCAGCTACAATAACTGCATCTACACCTTCACCATCAGTAGCTTCTTTTATTTGATCTCCAGTGTCTCCATCTTTATATGATATAATATCAGTTGCACCATACTCTTTTGCAACTTCAACAGATACAGGTCTAGTACCTACAGCAAATATTCTTCCTGCACCTTGTAATTTAGCACCTAAAATTGCAGACAATCCTACTGCACCAATACCTAAAACAGCAACAGATCCACCTAAAGGAATATTTGCATTTTCAGCACCCATAAATCCAGTAGACCACATATCAACAAGCATAACACCATCAGCAGGGGAAATATTTTCTGGTAAAATTGCAAGATTAAAGTCTGCTTCATTACAAGTAAAGTATTCAGCCATAGATCCATCTTTATAATTAGAATATTTCCATCCACCTAAAGGGGCACCAGTTTGAGAAGAGAATCCTCTTTGTGCAGCATCACTTCCCCAATCAGGAGTAATTGCAGGAACAAGTACTCTGTCTCCAACTTTGATGTTTTTAACTAAATTTCCTACTTCTACAACTTCACCAACAGCTTCATGACCTAAAATTAAGTCATGTCTTTCACCAATAGCTCCTTCCCATACAGTATGCACATCAGATGTACATGGTGCAATGGCTAAAGGTTTTAAAAGAGCATCCTGTGGTCCTATTGAAGGAATATCTTTTTCTACCCAACCAATTTCACCTATTTTTTTCATTGCAAGTCCTTTCATTTTAACACTTCCATTAATAAATTCTCAATTACGAAATCCTTAATTAGAATCTTTTTAACTATAAGTCCATAATTAGAAAATTCTTAAATTACCCTTCAGGTGTTATGTTAAGAACTCATCAAGTGGATGTTTCGTGATAATTAGGTAAAATGTAAATTATCGTTCAAGTACGGTGTTCAGAATCCATTACATAAAATGTTCAGGATAATTGACTAGAATATTCTTAATTAGAAAATTCTAAATTACGAAATTCTTAAATTACCCTTCAGGGCTTATGTTAAGAACTCATCAAGTGGATGTTCCATGATAACTAGGTAAATGTAATTATCGTTCAAGTACGGTGTTCAGAATCCATTACATAAAATGTTCAGGATAATTAATTATATTTTTAGTTGAATGGATATTTAAAATTTTCTATTTGATTCTAATGTTGAACAAAATCTTTAAATTTTCCATGATTTATACTACTTAAACTTCAGAAATTTAAAAAAATGTTATTAAACTCTTATAAAATTTCTTTTTAATAAAAAATAGATTAAAAAATAAAAAAAGCTAGAAAAGTAATGATTCAAACAAATAACAAAAAAATATTAATTTAAACCACGTTATGTAAAAAATACTAATTCAATAAATGAATATTAAAAATAAAAAAATAAATGAATAGTAATAAGTGAATAAATAATAAAAAAATTAATAATTTAAAAAAATAATTAAAAAATAATTAAAAAATTATTATTAGAAATTAAATTTTATTTAATAATTAATTTTTATTTAATAATTAAATTTTGAATATAATATTATTTGTATTTAATTTTAAAGAATTTTATTATAAAATAAAATGAAGAAAAAATTAAATACAATACTCTTTAAATATCATACTCTTTAATATCTAAGTCTTCAGCTAAAATACTTCCAACAGCATCTGCAAATTTTTTAAAATGTTCAATTTCCATGTGTGCATTAAGATGATCTTTAGATTCCCACTGTTCAACCATCACAAAGCTATTTTCATCTTCAGAGTCATTAAAAAGATTATAACTAATGTTGCCATTTTCTAATCTTGTTTTTTTAATCAACTCTTTAGTAATCTCTAATAAATCCACTTTTTTGCCTTCTTTAAGCTTCATATATGCTAAGACTAAAATCATATTTTCACTTCCTGACATTTACATTAAATTTATATTACTATTTATTGTAATTTCTTGTATTAATACTTTTATCATTAATTTTGCCATTTGCTATTTCTTCATTCCATAAAAGTTTATTGCATCCACTAAATCTCTAAATAGCTCTAATTCTCTTTCTATTACATTTTCTTCTGTTAATGTTCCACTCATTTCTCCATCTACACTTAATTTTTCAGGACCTCTAGCTATTAGGCGATCTACACCATCTCTTGTTAGGATTTTTTCTGCATCTATTTGGTGAATAAATGATCTTCCTGGAATTAAAACAGTAGTCTTTAATTTCTCTAAGTCTATGGTTTCTAAGTCCTCTTTTGTAATTAAACAGGCAATGTCTTTTTCGGTTTCTACAACATTTACACTATCTGTTTCTAGTTTTTCAAAAATATTTTTGATATATGGACCAGCTATTTTTGAGCTTATTATTGTTGCTTCACCTGTAATTTCTTGGATAAATTGAAGATACACTTCATTTCCATCTTTTGCTATTGCAAATGGTGCACCAGTTTTAGGATCACAAACTGGAGTTCCTGTAACACGAAGATTAAACTCTTTATCAATTTCTTTAACTAAATCTTCAAATTTATCAACTGGAGTTGATTCTATTCCTTTAATTATAGGTGCATTTCCTAAAATAAGTCCTTCATTTGCCGTATTTGCAAATCTCATTAATATGATGGCTTTTGCACCCCAATCTTCTAAAGTTGCACATGTTTCTCTTAAAATATCTCCATCGTTTACACCAGGAATAATAACAGAGGCTGCATGAAGTTCTGTGCTTTCTGCAAATATTTGGGCTGCTTTCAATGATTCCTCTGGATTTTTATCTCCCATCCATTTTTTTCTCAAATCTACTTTGTCTGAAAAGATTGTAAAGGTTACTTCATCAACACCATTTTTAATTAAGTTGTTAGCTATCTCATGATTATCTATTCCTTTTCCACTTGTGTATCCAAGATGAACTGGGAGTGAAAACTGATTTAAGCTCGTTGTTAACTCTTCAAGATGAGGATAACAGCTTATATCTCCCCCTCCACTTATGTTTACTTTTAACTTACTATCTCTATAGTTTCCAAACATTAAAGTGTTTTGAAGTTCACTCATTACAAAGAAGGGTAGTTTAAATTCGTTTTTTGTTTCACTTACTTCTTCTCCACAATGGCTACATCCTACTATGCCAGGTGAACATTTACTACACCCAAATGGCTTTATTTCTTTAATTTTTCTAAAGTAACAGTATTTGCAAAAGCCATTACAATCTTTTCCTGGAATTCCTCCAACATCAGCAACAATTTGCATTTTTATCCTTCTTTTTATCAATTTTTAAAATAAAAATAATATGAATATTTGTTTTTAAATACATTTATAATTTTTCTAATATTTTTCTAATACTTTTCTAATGTTTTTTTATCATTTTTCTTATTTTTTCTAATAGTTTTCTTATTTTTTTTGAATGTCAAGATTTACCTAAATAAAAATTACCTATTAGAGATTTTCTATTAACCTGCTTTTTTTAATTAATTTTTTTATTTTTTTTTTAAAAATTGTATTTTTATGGAGATTTTTTTTAAATTATGGGATTTTTGCCTTTTTTTACTGTTTTTCTTGCTTATTT
>NZ_LWMV01000028.1 GCF_001639295.1 Methanobrevibacter curvatus
ATATTATCTAAATTATTATAGTTATTATAACTTATATATTTAACTTATTTATATTTTTTTAAAAAAAAATTCTTAAAAATTAAAAAAATTTATAATAAAAAAATTATAATAAAAAATTATAATAATATAAAGAATACATGAAAATATAAATAATAATTAAAAAATAAAAAAATTCTTTAAAATAAAAAAAAATAAGCAAAATAAAATTTATAATAAAAATAACTTTATATAAAACTTTTAAAATAAATATTCTTTTTTAAAGATTCTTTAAAATAAAAAAAAGATAGAATAAACATTTATAAGTATCTTTTGAAAAACTAAAAATTGGAGTCAAAAAAAATGATTTTAAAAAAATTTAGTATGGAAAAATTTGTGGCAATACCTGATTTAATAAGCTTACTAAATATGATATGTGGATTTTTAGCTATTATCTCAGCCATAAAGCATGAATACGATATTTCATCACTATTTATTATTTTTGCCATAATTTTTGACTCTGTAGATGGATGGATTGCAAGGAAAATCGGTCGAGCAGGAGAAACAGACTTTGGAAAAAACATAGACTCACTTTCTGATGCTGTTTCTTTTGGTGTTGCACCTGGAGTACTACTTTATGTTTTATCTTTAGAAAATACCAATTTAGTCGTTCAAACCATAGGACTTTTAGTTGCTTTATTTACTGTTGTTTGCGGAATCTTAAGATTAACCAGGTTTAATGTAATTGCAGATAAAGTAGATTTTAAAGGTTTTGTAGGATTACCTATACCACTTCACGGATTAATACTCATATCATTAGTATTATCTGGAGCATTTAACCTTTATTTAGCATTTATCCTCATGATAATTACTGGAATCTTAATGATTAGTGCTTTTAAGTACCCTAAGTTAAATGATTTGAAAGTCATTGTTGGTGGAGGAATACTTATATTTTTGATAATTATTGAATTTCTTAGTCCATTTTTAATAATATCAGACATAAATATCCCTGCATTGATTTTATTTATTTTTTCTTTAATGTTATCATTAACATATCCATTAAAAAGCTATTTAAAAAATTTAACATAATTTCCCCAAAACCCCAAAAAATCACTCAAAAACACATTTATTATAATAAATTTATATAAATTAACTAAGTTAGTTTTATATAAAATTACTAAATTAGTAAAAAATTATAAAAAATTATAATAAAAAATAATATTTCAATAGCTTAAAAAAATAAATTAAATACAACAAAATTCGGAAAGAAATAAAACAATGAAACAAATAGATAGATCTAAAGAAATATAAGGAAATGTAAAGAAATAATCTAAAACTATCCTTGCTTTCATCCACTACTTTCCAACTCAATTAAAAGAGTTGATATTTTGACAAAAAAAGATGAAATGAAATTAAAAAACAAATCAAACCATGACAACACTATTGAAAAAGACAATGAAATAAATAAACCCAAAAAAAATATTTTAAATAAATTTAAAGTGTTTAAAAAAAATAGAAAAATTAGTAAAAATAATAAAAATAAAAAAGAAAAAAAAGATAAAAATAAAAAAAATGAAAAAATAAAAAAAAAGAATATAGATAAAAAAAATTTAAAAAATAAAAATTTAAATATAAGTGGCAAAGAAAAGAAAAAAAATTTTAATAATAACATTTTTAATAAGAAGATATTAAAAAAAATAAAGAATTTTCCTATGAATTTTTCAATTGATAAATTCATTCCTTTTGAAAAAGATAAAAAAGAAGAAAAATTAATAAAAAAGGAATCAAAGAAAAAAGAATTTGCAGAAGAAAAAACTGGAAAAAAAACTTATAAAAAAAAGGAAAAAGAATCAATAGGAAAATATAAAGTTGAGAATAAGGAATATCAAATTAATACTTACAATTATAATGATGACAAAACTAATATTATTCATGATAGTAAAACCAATAGTAACTATGATGATGAAAAAGATAATGATGATAATAATGGTAATAATGGTAATTTTAATAATAGCTTGAGATTTTTAAAAAACATAAAACAAATAGACAATGGAAAAAAGGAAAAAAAGGAAAGTGAAGAATTTTTAGAAAAAGACTATGAAAAAAGAGTAAATAAATTAAAGCTAAATAAAAAAAATAATTTAAATCCAAATGAAAGTAAAAAAGATATAGAGGATAACAATGGATTAAACAAAATTTTAAATTCCGTAAATAATATATTTGATGTGAAAAAAAACGATTCAAAAAAAAATGGCTTAGATTTAGCTGATGAAAAGAAAATATATATTGGTGGGGCAATATTTGGAGTTATAATCATTGTGTTAATTTTTACTGGTTATTATTTCTTTTTTTACTCCCCATTTCAAACAGAGCTATCTAATTCAAAAACTTTAAAATTAAATGAATTAAATAGCTTATTTAAAGGACCACTACTTGTTGATTCTAATGCAATGTCTCTAAAATCAGAAATTGAAAATGGCAAAACCCCTGAAGAAGTTAATTCCATTGATATTCTGCGACCAGCAACAGTATCCTGGAGAAATTATCATAATCGTAACATAAATATTGTAAAAGATAACTTTTCCCGTGTTATGGGAACATATACTATAAATAATGAGAAAAACCTTATTATAAATGTTGATAAGGCACATGAACTTGTTAATTCCAATGATGCTCAAATATTATCAAATATAGAGTTTAAAACACCAGATACAGTCATAATTCCCCTTTTAATAAGTCGTTTACAGTCAGGAGGAGGATTAATATCAATTGGAAGTGTAGTTGACTTATACTTTATTAACCTTGAAGAAAAAAGCCAATCATCGTCTAATGATAGTTCTTCTACTACAAATGAATCAAATGTCAATTCAGGCAATCAGAATAATTATAACAACAATACCAACACAAATATTGACAACAAAAACCCAAGTTCAATATTTAATGAAAATAAAAATAATGAAAATTATCCTGTAATAAGTGGTGCTACTGTTTTAGCCATTTTAAGATCAAAAAATAGTGGTTCAATTGATGCTAACTATATAAAAACTTATTCAAACACAAAAAATGAAATTATTAACATAAACGAAGAAAAAACTGGGTTTTCAACAGATGTTGAACAATTACTTCAAAGCATTGCTGCTGGAGGTTTAGATGATTCTTTGATTAGTGGAATACTTAATAACTATGGATTAAAGCTTTCACAATACGAAAGAGAAAGTAATATCGCAGATTTAGAAGTTGAATATTTAATATTACTTGAAGTGCCAAGATCTGATGTTAATTTTATTTTAAACAATATGGAAAATATAATATTAACCATTCCATCAAATGATGCACCTAAATGGATGATAAATGAATTAAAAAATACATATAACAATTAAAAGATGAAATTAATTAATTTAAACATAATTATAACCTTCTTAATCAAAATAAAATTTCTCAGCAAAAACAAAAACAAAAACCATGAAAAAACAAAATTTAAATAATATAAAAAATATAAATATAATAAATTATTTTATAAAAATTAATTTTATAAAAACTTATGTGGGAATTATGAAGAAAACTACGGTTATAATTATATTGGCTATTGTATTTTTGTCTATTTATGGAATGCAAGAAGTAAATTACTTCTCTACAAAAATTGTTATTGATAAAAACATATCTACACCAGTTTTACAAATTCCAGCAATTAATTTAGATGAAAAAGCTAATTTTGAGTCTTTGTCAAAAGGTGTTATGATTGATGAACTCTCTTTAAAACCTGGTGATGGAAAAATCATATTTCACGGTCATAGAACACTTTTAGGTTCGCCATTTTTAAATATAAATGAATTAAAAGCAAAAGATAAAATAATTGTTGAATGGCCAGGTGTTGGAGAAGTAAATTACTCTGTAACTAAATCTTATATTGTTCCTGCAAGCCATACAATTAAAATGGGTAATGATTCAAAAACCCTTTATTTAATTACATGTGATCCTATTGGAACAACAATCAACCGATTAATTGTTGAGGCAGAACCTACTGGAAAGGGTCCATTAAATGATAAAAATGTTTTAGTTAATGCAAATCAAGACTATGGACTATTTATATCCATTGGTTTTTTGATTATAGGACTTATACTAAGTTATTTCTATCCAATTAAAGAAGATAGAAAGTTTATTTTTGTTACAGTAACTATTATCTCAATTATTCTATTTTTGCTCTACTTTTTCCCAATAGCTACAGAAAACTTTGGATTTTTAGAGTATTTAGGAATTTAAAGCCCATAATAATTTAATTGGTATTTATGTGTTTTTGAATAACTTTTAAATAACTTTAAAAAAATTTCTTAAAAAAAAAAAAAAAATGGTGAAAATAAAATGAATTTGGAAGAAAAATACTTTTCAAATATTACTTCAAGAGAGAGAGCTATTTTTGAAGGAGCCATTAGTATGGGTGCTTTATTTCATCAATTTATAGGAACTCCTGTCTCAGTTAATACTGCAAAAGATTTAGAATTGTCTATTTCAAAATCATTTCAACTTCAACCAGCTATTGAGTCGGTTAATATTTCAATTAATCTAAAAAAACTTGAAGAAGAGAATACTGAATTTAATTATGTTTCTTTATCTGGAGAAATGTTAGATGTTGAAATAACCTCAAAAGTAGCTGATGTTAAAGCCATTATAAAAATAGAGTTCATTGAAGAGTTAAATTATCCATTAATGTATGTTAAAAAAATAATTGAATAAAATTAATATACATACAATAGTAACTAATATAATTTAATAATAATTAATAATACAAAAATAAGTTAGTTTCATAGTTTTCATGATGAATTAAAACCTTCTTTTTTAAAAAAAAATTAAATTAAATTCTTATCTTTTTTTCTAATATTGTTATTTTAAAAGTATTCCTTTTAAAAGGCTATGGAACAATTCAAAAATCTAAGCTTCTAAATTTGGTTAATTATCTTAAAATTATATTTATAGAGTTATAATAAACAATATTATAAAAATAAATGTAAATATTTAATAAAGTTCTATTTTAATT
>NZ_LWMV01000029.1 GCF_001639295.1 Methanobrevibacter curvatus
AAATAATATTAAAAAATAATTTTAATTTAAAAATACTTTTAATTTAAAAATAATTTTAATATTAAAAAAATTAATAAAATTTTAAGTAAAAAAATAAATGAATTTATAAAACTTAATAAAATTTTAATAGATGAAATAAATAAAATTAATAACTTGATAAAATAGCTAATCCTTACTTGTCATTAATTGAATAACAAGTTTAGTGATGTTTTCAAGTTCTTTTACATTTGTAAACTCCTCATAGGAATGAGGATTGTTCATTGCTGAGGATAAAACCAAACCATATATGCCATTTTTTTGAATGTTGTTGTTATCACTTCCTCCTAAAGTTGGAAGTAAATTCGGAATAAGGTCAATAGATTTACATGCATTTTTAAATCTTTTAACAACAGAATGGTCTAATGGTGTTTCATAACTTTCAATTCTAATTTGAAAATCACTTTCAATTTCCCCACCATATTTACTTGCAGTCTTTGAAAAAACAGCTATATTCTTTTCAACTAATTCAATGGCCTTTTCATTGGTAAAACTTCTTACTTCTCCTTTAACAGTACAAGAACTTGGAATAATATTGGTACCAAATCCACCTTCAATAATTCCTATATTCAGTGTAGACTCTCCATCAATATTTCCTATTTTAATCTTATTAATGGCTTCAGATACAATAGCTATTGGATGAACAGTATTTTTTAACTTAAAACTTGCATGACCACCCTTTCCTTTAACTACAATTTCAAAAGTAATAAGTGTAGGTGCTTTGTATGCTGCATAACCTATTGGTCCAGATAAATCAAGAGTGTAAGCTTCTTTTGATTTTAATAAAGAATAATCAAAATATTTAGAACCAAGACCATATATTTCTTCTGCAACGAAGAATAAAAGTTCTATTGGTCTGTGATCTAAATTATTTTCTTTTATAAATGTAATGGCTTCAATAACAGCTGCTACACCAGTTAAATCGTCAGCCCCTAATACGGTTGTCCCATCAGAGCTTATGGTTCCATCATCATGAAAAATTGCTTTTTTCCCAATACATGGTTCAACAGTATCCATATGGAGAGAAAATAAAATAGGGTCCAGTGATTTATCACCAGAAAAGAATCCATACAAATTCCCACAGTTTCCACCAATTTCATCCCCCACATAATCTTCACAAACTTCTAAGCCTAATTCACTAAGATGAAACCTAATATAATCTGCTACATTCCTTTCTAACAAAGGAGGATTATCAATTGAAACCAAATTCGCAAATGTTCTAAGTAATCTCTCTTTATCCATCAATAATTCACCTAAATTTAAATCTTAACATTATAAAAATACAAACTGCAAAAATAAAAACTATAAAAATATAAATTATAAAAATAGAATTTAAATATTGTTAAAAAAATTAATATGTATAATTAATAAATTATTAAAATTAGTAATTGTAAATAATTAAAGTTTAAAGTTATATTTATATAAATTCTCATATAAATAATTTCTAAATATAATGAATTGTCAAAAACTTCGCTGATTTTTTTCAATTTTTTCTCATTCCATTTTCTTTCTTTCAACCTGCAACGAGGATCAATACATTTAATAGTCTTAGTTCTAGAAGTAATATATTGTAATTTGTTGCTTCAAATATGTTTTCACAGAGATTATTTGTATTTGATACCTCCAATGTTTTTCAACATAAACTCATGGTTTTTTCCTAAAACCAAAGTTTTTGACATCACCTATTTTAAATCCCCCAAAAAATATATAAAGAACCAAAAACATATTTATTAAATAATATAAATAAGAGGTAAAATTATGCAAGAATTACCTACTGGAACACAATCATTTTCAGTTTTAAGAGAAAATAATTACCTATATGTGGATAAAACAAAAGATATCCTTAAATTAACTAAAAATGGCAGAATTAATTTTCTCTCACGACCAAGACGATTTGGAAAGTCATTGCTAGTCAGCACACTAAAAGAATTATTTGAAGGAAATAAAAAGCTATTTGAAGGATTATATATTTATGATAAATGGAATTGGGAAGAAAACTACCCCGTAATCCATATAGATTTAGCTGGAGGAAGCTATAATAGCTTAAATGATTTAGAAAATAAACTTAAAGATATTATCAACAGAATAGCTAGAAATTTTCAAGTAAATCTATTCAGTGAATCATTAGATGAAAAATTCACAGATTTAATAAATGAAATTTCTAAAAAAACAAATAAAAAAGTGGTTGTTTTAATTGATGAATATGATAAGCCAATTATTTCAAATCTCCAGAATAAAAACCTAGAAGAAATTCAATCTAAATTAGGAAGTTTCTATGAAATTTTAAAAGCAAATGATCAATATATTAAATTTATCTTTTTAACTGGAGTATCTAAGTTTGCTCAGGTGTCTGTGTTTTCAAAATTGAATAGTGTAGATGATTTAACACTTATTGACGAATTTAACTCAATATGTGGATACACTCAAAAAGAATTAGAAGATAATTTCCACCCATTTATTCAACACCTTGCAGACAAATTTCAAATGTCCTATTTGGATACATTAGATAAGCTTAAATCATTTTATAATGGCTACAGTTGGAATGGTAAAGAAAAAATATACAATCCTTACTCTACACTCTTGTGTTTTAAACATTGCAAATTTGGGGAAGAGTGGTTTAACACAGGTACTCCACATGTTTTGGCTGATTATCCTATGGGTACTTATAGCCTTAAATCTATTGCAGAGCCAAGTAGAGTTACATACAATGAACTTAAAAATTCAACTACTGAAAATATTAAAGAAGAAGTACTTTTATTTCAAACAGGATACTTAACTGTAGACAATATAGAAATTGCTGAACGTGGAGAATTTTATGACTTGAAAATTCCCAACTTTGAGGTTGAAACTGCTCTTTATGAAAATCTCACAGCTCAATACTCTAAAATTTCCTATAATGATATTTTAGATTATGCAAATAGACTCGTAAAATACACTATCGATGGAAATTGTGCAAAAATTAAAGAAACACTAGGAGACTACCTATCACCAATACCTAATGATTTAAGAGGTCAAGATGAAAAATATTATCATACACTAATATTCATGTTACTATACACTGCAAAAATACATGTACATAGTGAAGTTCGCAGTTACAAAGGAAATGCAGACATAATAATAGAAGAAGATGATTATGTAATAATAATTGAATTTAAACAAAGCAGTAAAAGCTCAATTAACTACATGATAAATGAAGCACTAGAACAAATAGAAAAACAAGAGTACTCAAGACAATACAAAAACAAAAAAATCATAAAAGGAGCCATTGCATTTAAAGATAGTGAAATAGGATGTAAATTAATCAAAGAATAATTTTTCTTATATTTACAGTGGTGTTACCAAGAACTTTTTCAAAAACTTATTTTAAATTGCTTTATTTTAAATCATTCAAAAAATATATAAAGAATCAAAAACATAGTTATTATATTATATAAATGAAAATGGGGCATGAAATTTATGCAAAAATTACCTGTAGGCAGACAAGACTTCGCTACAATAAGAGAAAACGATTATTTATATGTGGATAAAACAAAGTACATACATGAAATGATAAAAAGTGGAGATATAAATTTTCTATCACGGCCAAGACGATTTGGAAAATCATTACTTATCAGTACTTTAAAAGAAGTATTTGAAGGAAACAAAAAGCTTTTTGAAAGGTTGTATATCTACGATAAATGGAATTGGGAAGAAAGTTACCCAGTAATACATATAGATTTAGCTGGAGGAACTTATGACTCATTAAATGATTTAGAAAACAAACTTAAAGACATTATTAATAGAATAGCTAGAGATTTTCAAGTAAAAATATACAGTGAATCCTTAGATGAAAGATTCACAGATTTAATAAGCGAAATCTCCAAAAAAACAAACAAAAAAGTAGTTGTTTTAATTGATGAATATGACAAACCAATTATTTCAAATCTTCAAAACAAGAATCTAGATGAAGTTCAATCAAAATTAGGAAGTTTCTATGAAGTTTTAAAAAAAAATGATCACTATATCAGATTTATATTTATAACTGGTGTATCTAAATTCGCCAAAGTGTCTGTATTTTCAAAATTAAATAATGTAGATGATTTAACTTTTATTGATAAGTTTAACTCAATATGTGGATACACTCAAGAAGAATTAGAGAATAATTTCCCAGAATACATAAAAAAACTATCCACTAAATTTAATACTTCTGATAAAGAGATTATTGAAAAAATTAAAGATTTTTATAATGGTTATAGTTGGAATGGTAGAGAAAAAGTCTATAATCCATTTTCTACTTTATTATGCTTCAAGCATGGAGAATTTTCTAAAAATTGGTTTAATACAGGAACACCAAATGTATTAGTTGATTATCCATTAAACAAATATGCTCTTAAATCCATTGCAGAACCAAATATAGTTACAGATAATGAACTTAAAAATCCAACTACTTCTAACATAAAAGATGAAATATTACTATTCCAAACAGGATATCTTACAGTAGACAAGATTGAAGCAAAAGAAGATGAAAAGTTTTATTATTTAAAACTCCCAAATTATGAAGTAAAATCAGCTTTATTTGAAAATCTAATTAGCCAATATTCTAAAATACCCCTATATGACATTTTAGATTATGCAAATAAGCTCTTAAAATACACTATCGATGGAAATTGCACAAAAATTAAAGAAACACTAGGAGACTACTTATCACCAATACCTAATGACTTAAGAGGAAAAGACGAAAGATATTATCATACACTTGTATTCATGTTATTATACACTGCAAAAATACATGTACACAGTGAAGTTCACAGTTACAAAGGAAATGCAGACCTAATAATAGAAGAAGACGATTATGTAATAATAATTGAATTTAAACAAAGCAATAAAAGCTCAATTAACTACATGATAAATGAAGCACTAGAACAAATAGAAAAACAAG
>NZ_LWMV01000030.1 GCF_001639295.1 Methanobrevibacter curvatus
AATTTATATTTCATTATTTACAAAAGTTTCATTATCTAACTTTAAGACTTTTAATTATTTAAGTTATTTAATTAATTTATAAAATTGATATTTTGAATAGGTTATATGTAAAAACTCTGTAGATATATGATTTAAAAGAGTATTAAGATAAAATTTATTCAACAACAATAATATTTTCTATAATTCTACTTTATTTAGTATAGATATAATTTTTAAAGTATCTTCTTTTTTGATTTGCTTGAATTTTGATGAAAATATGGAAAATTAATTGTTATAAATTTTTCAATACTTTTATTTAACTGTTAATTTAATATTTAATTATTAAATTAGTTAATTTTTTTCATGTTAAATTATTTTTCTTAGCCATACTAATATGGAGTTTTTAATAGTTACTGATTTAGTTAATGAAGTGATAAAAATGAGGAATAAATTACTTATTGTTGGGATAATAGCTATTGTTATAATAGTTTTAGGGGCATTTATTGTTTTAGGTGGAGGATTTAATAGTTCATCAGATTCAAGTGATGAACAGCAATTAAACAAAGAATCCCAGGATCCAAATATTAATATCACTAAATCTGAAGCAATAAATCTTGTAAAAGATTTTCTAAAAGAAGGTGGAAATCTTGAGGAGGATGATTTAAATTTAGAAAGTGCTTCTTTAACAACATTCGTAGGAAAACCTACTTATGAAATAATATTTTATGTAAGTTCTCACAATGGAGGATATACAGCTACTGCAGGATCTGATATAACATTGAATACTTTGAAAAGTGTTAATACTAAAGGCTCTGCTTCTGTAAATCTTTATGTTGATGGAGAAAGTGGAGAAATTCTTGGTGCCAATGGAAATCCTGCAGATGCAAGTAAAATTAAGGTAACAATAAAATAATAGATAAATTTTATGCCAATATTAAATTAATTTATTTTTTTATTACCTAATTTTTTTATATTTTACAAAAAATAATATTAATCTACAATCTAATTGAACCCTATTTTATTATTAGTATTAATAAAACTTTAAAAAAATTTAATGGGTGTTAAATATATTCTTAAATATTTATTGAGTTTATAATATTTATTTAATTTTAATTACATCTATGTATAGTTAATATTACTTTAAAATTCAGAAAAGTTTATCTTGTTTAGTATTTTATTTTATGTATTTCGTTGGGTTTTTAAAATAAAATACAAAATGCTGAAATAGAGCGTTATTTTATCTTCTAACAGTTGAATCTAGAAATAAAGATTAATTTTCATGTTTTTTAAGGAAATATATTCTAAGTTTTTTTATTATCTTCAATAAATTTATTTTAAGCGAATATTAGATATTTTTGTCCAATTAAATGTAATAATGGCTTTGAAATTTTAATAATGAGCTTAGAATTTAAGTTATTCATTTTTCTATTCTTATTTTAGCTATTAAAACCTTCTTATTTTTATTTAAAAATTATAATTTTTTTTACCTTAAATTTTACTTTTTTTCTTTATATCAATTTATTTTCAATAATGTTTACTAATTGTCTCTTATACATTATTTTATTCCTTTTTCTAATATTAATTTTTTTATATCCTACTTAAATTACAGTTAAAACAATTTAATTAGATTTAAGTTTGAAAAAACTTTAATTTTTTTATGAATTTTTATAGTAGCACTTTTTTTTTCAAAATTTGTATGTTTTTTATGGATATATCTTAGTTTTTCCTACAATCAATGAACTTTACTCAATTTTCCTTTTTTTTTTTTTTTTTTTTTTTTTTTTTTTTTTTTTTTTTTTTTTTTTTTTTTTTTTTTTTTTTTTTTTTTTTTTTGATTATGGTTCCAAATAAAGACTTATTTTTATTTAATTAGCTTTGAGACTCTTTTTTGCTTTTTAGTTAAGTATATATGTTTATACTTATTTATAGAGTATTGTCTATCAATTAAAATTTTTTAATTTATTAATGGAGGTATTTTATGGTAAAATGTATGAATTGTGGACATGATAATATTGAAATGGCAAAATTTTGTCGAAGCTGTGGAAGTCCAATATCTTTGACTTCAGCATACATACTTAATTGTACTATAAATGGAATAAAAAATATTAGTTAATTGTAATAACTGTAATATCTGTTGCATTATTGGAATTCTAGGGATTTCTTAAAATTTATTTTATTAAATGTATTAAAATTATAGTCTTGGACATTTGATTTCAAAATTAGGATAAAAAGCATTAAACTTAAACTAAATTCAAATTTGAAAAGTTTTGTCCAGCAACATAGGGTGAAAATATGAATAAAAAGATATTTTTAATGATTTTGCTGTTATTAATTGTTTTTTCAGTTTCTTTAACTACAGTTAATGCAAAAACAATTCAATTTAACAACACTACAAGTGTGGATGTAATAAATAGTTTTTTCAATGACAATGATTCATATAATGGGAACTATTTAGAAGATGGAGACACAATAATTTTTAAAGAAGGTAACTATCAGAATATAGGTATCTCTGCTGAAAAGTCAGTTAGTATTACAGGTCAAGGTGAAGTAATTTTTTCTAACGACGATGGTAGTAGAACAATATTTTTAATTGGTAACTATTCTAATGTTTCTAATATTAAAATATATAATGAGGGATGGATAGGACTAGGAATTTATGGGGATTACTGTACAATAAAAAATTCTACCATTGTCTCTAATATGGATGCTGGAAACAGTTATGCTGGGTCTATTACCATAGCAAGTTTTGGCAATAACTTAACCAATAACTACATTAAAAATACTAATGATTTAGGTTATGGTGTTATGATTAGGGGTTCTGATGGACAGTGCAACTATGTTTATAATAATACAATTGACAGTAAGTTCTTTTCCCTGGTATTAATTGGAACAGAGGGTTCAGCATGGAGGGCTGTAGGTGTAAATAAGATTTTAAATAATATTATCACAGGTTTTGGAGGAATTGTTTTAACTTATTCGGCAACTGGGAATATTATAGAAAATAATTATATTAATGTCCGTGGATCTTATTATAAATCTAAATATATTTACGGTAACTTATTACTTGATTGTAATGGTGAAGGAATTTATCTTATGGGTAGTAAAGATAATTCTGGAGAGTATCCACCACTTCAATTAAATCATATAGCAAACAACACAATTTATAGCTACAATAATATAGGAATTTATTTGAATGGCATTACAAGAAATAACACTATAACAAACAATATTGTAGATGAAGATGAAGTTTTTAACTATGGATTTTATAATACTCTTGAAAACAACACAATTAAATCAGATTCTTCTATTTCACTGTCTTTTAAGCCAAATGTTATTTATGGTTCTAATGTTGTTTACAATGTTACTTTAATAAGTCATAATGATAATCTTGCCAATAAAACTGTTTATTTTTATTTGGATTCCATTCTTTTAGGTTCTAATAAAACTGACTCTAATGGAATAGCTATTTTAACTAAAAATACACCTATAAAACTTGGAAATCATATAATTTCTGTTAATTTTACAGGAGATACATAATACAATCCATCAACTGAATCTGCTACTTTTGCTGTTGTTAAAGCCTCTTTATCTATTAGTTCTGTTGCAGGTGAGGGTAAAGTTGGAAGTTCTCTCCCTGTGAATTTAACTCTTAAAAATCAGAATATCTTGGTTAATGGTAGTTTTAATCTAAGTGTTAATGGTGTAACTTTAATAATGTAAATTTTGTTAATGGTAAAGCCATTATAAATTTCCCTGTTACTAAAGTTGTGAATTCTCTTTCTATTATTGTTAAAGATAATTCTGGAAACTACAACAATGGAAATATTTCTGTCCCTGTAAGTATTA
Organism: Methanobrevibacter curvatus; assembly: GCF_001639295.1. Lineage (GTDB taxonomy): Archaea > Methanobacteriota > Methanobacteria > Methanobacteriales > Methanobacteriaceae > Methanoflexus > Methanoflexus curvatus. The sequence continues at coordinate 3,826 of NZ_LWMV01000030.1, forward strand.
CTACTACTAATCCTGTTGTTAGTGCAAATTACAAAACAGGAACTTATAGCTCAAGCATTAAAGTGAAGTTGACTACTAACAAAGGAACTATTTACTATAAAATAGGAAATGGAGCATACAAAAAATATTCTACACAACTAACTATTAGCAGTACTTCAAAACTTAGTTTTTATGCAGTAGATTCTTTTAAACAAAAATCAAGTGTGAAAACATTAACCTACACAATTAATAAAAAATCTACTCCTAAAAAGGCAAAAATAACTTATTCTGTTAAAGTAACCACTCAAGGCAAAAATGTTAAAAGAGTTTTTACAATAAAGAATAGTGGTAATATTAAGGGATCAGCATCAACAAAGCTTAAAGTACCTGCAGGTCTTACTTTAGTTAAAGTAACCACATCTAAAGCATATTACAGTTATAAATCAGCAACTAAAACCTTAACCTTTGGAGTTAAAAATTTAAACCCTAATGCAGTGGCTAAAGTAACTGTTTCTTTTAGAGAAAAATAGTAAATATAAATTCAATATAAATTGAAAATAAAATTTTTAAGATTAATATATTGTAGTATCCAAAAAATGTGACTTATAATCATTTTTTAATCATTATAAAAAATATGATAAAAATATTTTTAATTGGATTTAAAGAATTTTTAGGAGATATTTCTAAAAATTTAAATTTAATATATATCTTACAAAACTTTGGTAGTTTTTGAAAATAAATTTGCTAAATATACAACTAATACACAGAAGGTGGACTATAATGAGTGCTAAACATATTATTCGGCGTTGCTTCATGACTGGAAAGCAATGTATACATTCTGGACAAATTGAAAATAATGTAACTGCATCTTTGAATGCAGATAAACAATCAGAAAATATAAATGTTTTTATGGCCACACCATTTCGACAACATATATCAACTTGCCACAAATGGATTCTTAAACCATATTTTAATAAGGAATTAAAAAATTATCATCAAAATAAGAGTAATAATAATATTGAGATTTTCTATTAACCTGCTTTTTTTAATTAATTTTTTTATTTTTTTTTTAAAAATTGTATTTTTATGGAGATTTTTTTTAAATTATGGGATTTTTGCCTTTTTTTACTGTTTTTCTTGCTTATTT
>NZ_LWMV01000031.1 GCF_001639295.1 Methanobrevibacter curvatus
AGATTTATAATCCTATAAATACAGGTATTTTGATTTCTCGTGATACAAATACCATTAAACATAACAGTATAGCTGGTGGATCCAATGCTAAAGGCATATTACTGAAATCAGATTACAATTATGTCTATAAAAATACAGTTTCTAAAACTAAATATGGAATCTATGGCTACGGAGATAACAACAAAATATATTACAACAAATTAAATACTAATCAATATGGCATTTATATTAAAGGAGATGGAAATTCAATCAAAAAAAATATAATCACTAGTAAAAAAGATGGTATTGTTGTGACTGGTATGAAAAATAATATACAGTACAATAATATTAAATCAAAACACTTAGGCATATACATCTACGGCCATCAAAACTTAATATTAAAAAACAAAGCCAACAACAACAAATATGAAGGCATTAGAATTTTTGGAAACAAAAACACAATATTAAGTAACATAGTAAACAACAATAAACTCCATGGTATTAAAATAAATGGTGATAGGAACTTAATTTCAAAAAACTCTGCAAAAAGTCGAGGAATTAAGGTTAATGGTGATAGAAATACAATTTCTAAAAATAAAATAAGCAAAAACAATGCACATAGACTATGTATTACAGGAATTAAAAATAAACTATCTGGCAATAAAAATTAATTTAAATGGTTTTCATAGGAAATTCAATTATTTGATGTCATGAAAAAATTCGATGAACTATAATCATTAATTGACTAGAGATTTTGACTATGAATATAACTTGACAAAATCTAAATCTCTCATTTTCCTATTGAATAAAATTCTAAAACTAAAAAATATGTTACTAGAGCAAAAAATTACAAGATAAGCCAAAAACCACATAATAATGGCAAACATACTGAAAATTTCAACAATAGGTGATATTTATGGAAAACAGATATTTGATTATATTAGGGATATTAGCTGTAATTTTAGTAGCATTTATTTCTTTAGGACTTTATTTTAGTGATCAGAATAATTCAGAGATTAATAACCTAACTAACAACATAACTTCTAATAATAGCGATTTAAATAATATTGTTAATAACAGTAGTAATGTTAATACAAAAGAAAATATTAAAACAAATTCGACATCTAAAGTAAACAATAATAAAGGAATTAAAATTCCAAAGGACTATAAATTATCCTATACTGAAGCTATGAATTATGCAAAAAAAGCTACAAAGCATGCTTTTAAAAATACTGATATGGATGTCTATCCAAAATTTGGAGGTTTTGAAACGGTTTATGGGAAAAAATCTTGGTATTTTGAAGTTAGAGATAAAAAAACTAATAAATGGGTTGATGGATTTTTTATAGATGATAATACTGGAGAAGGATTCATATAATTCAAATTGGTCTTTTCTATTTTTATACATCTAATGAAAATCAATTAAATGTAGCTGAAAATTAATTTAGTTATAATATAGAATCCTTAAACAAATGGGCTTGGCTAGATACTATTCACCTATATTATAAATATGATAGTCACTCATGGAAACTCATTAGCAATGATAATGATCAGAGTGCATTTTATTCTGTTTCAAATTCAGGTAAAATTCGAGCCCTGGATATTAAAAATGTAAAAAGGTGATTGTAATGAAAAAAACTTTAATATATGCATCTATTATAATTGTTTTAATAATAATTTGCTTTGGAGCAATTAATACCTACTCAAACAATACTTCAAATTTAGAAAACACATCAAATTTAGCAAATAATTCAGATTTAGCAAACAATTCAATCAGTTCAAACAACAATTCTAACAAAGATAATTTAAGCAACAACACTAAAATAGAAACCAATGGACATAATCCAAAAAGTTCTACAAGAAATTTTCCTAAAAATTCCAAATTAACATATCTACAAGTATTTAAAATTGCATCCAAATTTGCTCAAAAATCTAAATTTACAGAAGACCCAAATGTAAAGGTTTACATAAAATATAATACTTATTATTATTTTGGTCCATCAAATGATTTGTTTTGGGACTTCAGTGTTTATTCTAAAAAAAATAATGAATGCCTTGGTGCATTTATGGTAAATGATGCATCAGGGCTGCCAGTTATGATATGAATAATATTCATAATGGAACAGAATAAAAATATAAAAAAAGACAAAAAATCCATTATTCCTAAAAAATCTAAATTAACATATAATTAATCATATAATATAGCTAAAAAAGATCTGAAGGTTATGACTATAATTATAGTGTATTACACTTGAATTTTAATTTTTATTCTAAGAAAAATAATAAACTAATGAATGTTTTTAGTATAGGGGATAATAATGGATTGGCAATAAAATTTATTTTGTATCTGCTGTTATTATAGTCAGAAACTTAATTTTTTGCACTAATTTTTACAGTTTATCTATATGTGGTTGACAACTTTTGTCCCAAAAATTTGGTTGCACTATAATATATTTTCTTTAAATTCAAAAACAAATGTTAAACTGAAGAAGTGATTAAGTTGAAATTAAGAAATTTAATTTACATTGGCATTGCAACTATTTTAATAATATCTTCTGTTAGCCTTATTTATATTAGTTTAGATAATGGACAAGACACTGTTGAAAATAGCTCTAAAGTTAATAATACAAACAGTGTTAATAATAGTGATATTAATGAGACTGAAAATAATACGAATAATTCTACAAACGAAACAAGCCCTACTGGAAATATTAAGAGTTCCAACAGCCATGTGAAAAAAAATCAGCCTAAAAATATTCCTAAAAATTCTAAATTATCATATTCTAAAGCATATAGTATAGCAGACTCATTTAAAGGCAGTGATTCTGGTCCTTATATGAAAACTTATGTGAAATATAAAGGTTATATGTATGATAAAGGTGATTTATACTGGAAATTTGAGATGTACTCTAAAAAAGACAATATGCCTTTAGGCGAATTTCGTGTAAGTGATGCTACAGGTGAAATAGATTTAGGCGGATAAAATTAGTAAATTTTTTGAGGATAATTTATTATTAATCTCTATCTGTTTTTAATAATTTTTATCTTTAAATATTTTTTAGTAGCTGAAGATGTCCCACAATTAATTTCATGAGAAAGTTAATCTCTTTAAAATCGATTTAATCAATAAATCATTATTTAAATATAAATTAATATTTTATTGGCTATTATTTTACTAAATAAAATTATATTTAATAGTTATAATTAATTTAATCAATTTAAAAACAATTTAAAAACAATTTAAAATCAGTTTTAAATTACCTAAATTTTGAAATTTTGAGTTATGAGACATCATAGATAAAATAGATAAATGATTTATATTTTAACTCTACCTCTCTAAAAATGTTTTAAAAGCAAAATAATTTACTGCAGATAATTCCAACTTCAAAACCATACATAAATTACATATAAATTAAAACAAAATTGTAAAAATTATGTAATCATCTTGACCTACCACAGTCTTATTTCTATTTGGTGAATAAGCTTTTGTTGAGAACCCTCTTTTTTTTATGAAAATTTTCAAAAATATTATAACACAGAATGGATAAACTAAAAATCATGAATTTTAAATTATTACTATCAATTGTTTTTCAAAGTGTTTTATTTGCTTTAATTCTATTTTTTGTGTCATTTTTAGGATTAAATTTATTTACAGATATTATAAACAATCTAGTTGCTTTATTTATAATCATGTTCATTATCTCTTTGTTAATTTCTATTTCTTCAACCTTAGAACATGATAGATCTCGAGGAATTACTCGTTTTTTTGTTTTACTTTCTCAGTTTTTGATTTGGTTTTCAATGATGTATTTGATTTTATCTGCAATTATTTATTTAACTTTAATGTTTATTGCTATTCCTGTAGATTATTTGTTAGCTATTTATATTTTTATAATTCCAATAATAGCTATTTATGGATATATTAAAGCACACACAATTAAAATAAATGAACATGAGCTATTTATTGAAAATCTGGAAGAAGAAATTTCTATTCTTCATTTTTCTGATGTTCATATTGGTTCTGTTAACAGAGGGAAGCTATTAAGAAATATTGCATCTAAAATCAATTCTGTTGAAGCAGATTTAGCTATTTTATCTGGAGATTTGGCTGATGGTTCTTGTCCAATAGCTATTGATGACTTTTCATATTTAAAAGAATCTAATATTCCCATAATATTTACTCCAGGTAACCATGATTATTATCCTGGTATTGAAAACGTCATTAAAGCAGCTGAGTTTGCAGGACTTAAGGTTTTATTAAATGATAAAATAAGTTTTAAATCCTTATCAATTCATGGTTTTTTTATGGCTTCTGTTTTAAAGCCAGGAGTTTCAATAAAAAATAGTGAGGATTTTTCAAGGATAAATCCTGATGAACTTAACATTGTTATCAATCATTTTCCAACAAATTGGGAGGAATTTAAAAATATGGGTGTAGACATTCAACTTTCGGGTCATACTCATGGAGGACAATTTTATCCAATAAAATTCTTAATTAGAGGAATGTTTAAGTATGTTAGAGGTGTTTTTAAAGATAACAATAAATATTTAGTTGTTAGTGATGGTGTTGGAACATTTCAATCACCTATTAGATGGGGAACTAACTCAGAAATACTTTTATTAAAACTTAAAAAGATTAGTAATTAATAACCAACAATTTAAATGTGTATGATTCATTTTAACATTTTTTATAATTATTTTTTATAAGATTTTTTTATAATATTATTTTATAATATTATTTTAAAATATTTTTTTAAATTATTTTCCTATAAAATTTTTTCCATTTTATTTTTTAATATTTATTTGGCTATAGAGTTATCAATATAAAAACTTTAAAAATGAAATCTTTTTCTAACAAAAAGTAATTATATTTATATACTATTAAAGACATATATAACACTATAAATTTATTGAATTTTCACTAAGTTTATATATTTAAAATACATATATAT
>NZ_LWMV01000032.1 GCF_001639295.1 Methanobrevibacter curvatus
TCATAGGTTCTGCTTTAGGGTGTTCTGGTGTTTCTAGTATCCAGTTTTGGATTGATTGGTGAGATACATGTATATTATTCTTAGAATTCATTAGATTAGCACTGGATCGAGTAGAAACAAGGGCTTCGGCATATAATTCAACAGCCTCTTTTTTGAACTTTTTTACATAATTAGAGTTCGGTTCAACAATATCATCAATATTAGTAGAGAAATAAAAGTTTTTTCCACCATTACATTTCTTATTGCAAATATATTTCTGAATTTTATATGTTTCTTTGCCCTTATATGAAAATATTAGGTCTCTATTCTTAGTACCATACAACTATACATCTCTACTTCCACAATTAGGACAGCATTTATATTTCATAGCTAAATGTGTAATACCTTTTTTTTGATAGATTTTAAGTTTTTTACTCGCATTTAAACTAATTCCCAATTTAGCCCTAACATGATCTCCACAATCCAACAAGTTATCACTAAAATAATCAATACTTACCTGATTATTATCCAAACTAGAATTTGTAGTAACTGATTTAATAAAATTCATATTATATAATATATAATTACTTATATATAAGCTTTTAGGCAATAAAAAAGAAAACACAAAAATAATAACAGATAAAACAAAAAAATAAAATATATACAAAAGAATTATAAGAAACAAAGAATTTTGAAAGAAAATTTTTTCAGTGTAAAAAACTTAGCTGAAACAGAAAAAAACAGAAAAAAGTAATAAAAAAAATAAAGGCTTAAAATGACTTAAAGAGGAAAATAAGCATAAAAAAAAGAAATAGGAAAATTAGTAAAAAATAAATTTGAAATCAACTAAGTTTTTGACAATGCCAAAGTAGCATATTAAACAATTTATAAGAATAACTTTTATTAGCTTCTAAAAAACTTAAAACTAAAATTTATAAGTCTAATATTTTGGCAATTTAATTTTTTGAAATTATAGTTTATATTGGAAAGTTTAAAAATAAATTATAAAATAAATTATAATTTCTGTTGATAATCGAAATAGTTATATGGTAAAAATACCTAGCATTATGGTAGAAATACCATAACTAATAATTGATAAAATGAGCTATAATTCTAATGAAATTTTAAAATATGTTTTGTCAAAGGATAGGGAAGATTTAACTATTAGGAATATTGCTAATGGATTAAATAAAGATTATAAAAATACTTATGATATTATAAAAAAGTTATCTAAAGATAAAATTCTTAAAACAATAAAAATAGGATCATCTAATATTGTAAAAGCTATAAAAAATCCAAATCCTCAATTTTTTTCTGCAGAATATGGAAGAAGAGAAGAGAGTTTAAAAAATAAAAATATAAACAATATTTTTAATATTTTAAAAAGAGTTATTTTCCAAAAATAGTGTTATTATTTGGTTCTTATGCAAAAAATACCCATAATAAACATTTAGATGTTGATTTAATGATTATCTGTGATGAAAAATATCAAAAAAATATTGGAAGAAAACTTAATATTCTTCCATTTGACATTCATCCTATTTTTTTAACCTTTGAAGAATTCATAGATTTATCATCACGAAAAGAATTTACTGTAATAAGTGAAGCATTAAAACAAAATATAATTTTATATGGAATTGAAGACTATTATCAATTATTAGTAAGTATTAATGAAAAATAAATCGCATGAGGTAATTTTGCTTAATTTTTCTGATTCTAATGCATTATTAAACATTAATTTTAAACTTTTCAATTGAAACTATATATCTTAAGATAATATATTCTTGTAAATGAGTCAAGGTTACCAACAATTCTATTAGAATTCATTTTCTAAGTAAATATAATTTTTAATCTAAATAAAGTTTTAATATAACTTTTCTAAATTACTATTCATTAAATAACAGCAAACAAAAGCAAACAAAAAAATAAAAGTAAAAATATAATAAGAATTTAGATTATTTGTGTCTTTTTTCAAATTCCTCTAAAATTTCATCTAACTTTATGCCTTTATAGACTAAAAGTAGTAAATTATGGAAAATAAGATCAGTTGATTCTTCAATTAAATTTTCATTATTTTTTGAAGCTATTATGACTTCTGCAGACTCTTCACCTATTTTTTCTAAAATCTTATCTTCTGCTTTTTTTTTATCATCTTTCATTAAAGAAGACGTATAAGAATCTATAGGATTGTCTCTTCGAGTTTCTAAAGTATTGTAAACTTCTCTTATAATATTGATATCAGGCATTGTAACACCAAATGTGCTATATGATAAAAATCTATTTGTTTTTTTGTTTGGATTGTATAGTTTCTGTAAGAGCTATTAAAGGATGTCTATCCTCTTCAATTATACTAATATCATCAAAAGAGTGTATTCCCATATCGTCTGCAGTTCTTTCCAAACCTAATTGAATATCGTCCTCAAATTCAACAACATATGCGTCAATTTCTTTTAATCCCAACTTAAAAGCTGCTGTTGCTCTGTGATGACCATCCACAAGAATATATCTATCTCCTACATGGGCTATTATAACTGGCTCTGCTAAGCCTTTTTCAAGTTCATAGCTTCGACCTTCAAGTTCATCAGCATAAATTTCATCTTGAGAAGGCCTAATTAAATCAACATCAATAAATTTACGTTTTAAAGTTAAATTAACACCATAAATAACTTCCATTGATTTTTTAAAGGTTTCAACTTTATTTGGAGTGGTTCTTTCAATATGAGAGCGAAGCATATCAGTGTTAGTAATTATTCCTCTAAGCTTATTTTGTTCATCAACAACAGGAAGTCTTGAAATAGCTTTTCTAAACATTACTCGTGATGCATCATCAGTAGACATTTTTCCTCGAGCCACTATAACATTAGAAGTCATTACATCCTTTACCAACTCAGACCAATCTTTTAAAAGTAAATCAAAGGCAGTTATAATCCCAACAACTTTATATTCCTCGTCTACAACAGGAAAACCATCGTGACCAGTTTCTTTCATTAAATCAAAGACTTTTTCATTTGATGTGTTGGGTTTAACAGATGTTACATCAACTGACATGTAATCTTCAACAAAAGATTTAACAATCATATCATTGCTCATTATATCACCAAAAAATAAAAAAAAATAAAAAAATAAACTAAAAATTAATTTAATATACTTTTTAAAATCTTTACAGTTTCTCCAGGATCTGCTTTGCCTCTGGTTTCTTTCATGACTTGGCCAACTAAAAAGTTCATAGAAGCTTTTTTACCTTCATGATAATCAGAAACCGCTTCAGGATTGTTATCAACAGCTTTTTGGGCAGCTTCTTTAATTTGTTCATCTGTTATTACACCAATTAAATTTAGTTCAATAGCTATTTCTTTAGGAGATTTAGAGTTGTTTGGCATTTTTTCTACTATTCTTTGACCAGCTTTAATTGTGATTTCTTTATTTTGAAGTAGCTTTAAAAACTCTACAATATTTTTAGGACTTATTCCACTTTCAGAAAAACTTAGCTTGTTGTAGTAGAGAACTCTTTTTAATTCATCTCTCATCCAAGAACTTGCAAATTCAGGATCTATCTCTTTAGCAACCGATTCATAAGCATCAGCCAAATCTAATTCAGAAGTTAAAACTGTAGCAGATTCTTTATCAAGAGCAAAATCATTCATGAACCTTTTAACCTTGTTATGTGGTGCCTCTGGCATCTGTTCTTCAATTTCACTAATTTGATTGTTTTCAATTTCCATAGGGGGAAGGTCAGGATCTGGAATAAATCTGTAATCATCAGCATCTTCTTTTAGTCTCATTGAAACTGTTATCATTTGTGATTCTAAAAATGCACGAGTTTCTTGTTTAACTTCAACTCCACGTTTTAGAAGATTTTTTTGTCTAATCATTTCAAATTTAAGTGCTTTATAAGCACCTTTTATAGAGTTAATATTTTTGATTTCTACCCTCTTTCCACCTTCAAGAGAAACATTTACATCGGCTCTCATTGTTCCTTCGCCACGAGCACTTTCACTGTAGTCTAAAACTCTAATCAATTCTCTTAAAAATGTTCTTGCTTCTTCTGGTGAAAACATATCTGGTTCTGTAACAATTTCAACTAATGGAATACCTGAACGATTAAAATCAACAATTCCAAGGTCTGGTTTAAATTGACCAGGATCCTCTTCTACATGTATTTCACGAATTCGAACACCATTTAAGTCTCCTTCATAACCAATAGGAACAGAGGTTTTCTGATAACCAGAAGGTAAATCAGGATAGTTGTAATGTTTTCTCATAAAATATGTTATGTTTTGATCAATTTTACAGTTTAACATTAAAGCAATCATTAAAGCCATTTCAATAGCTTTTTTATTTGTTGGATAGGGTTTGGCTCCAGGTTGATTTAAACAAACAGGACAAATATTAGTGTTAGGTTCAACTTCTTGATAATTTGTAGGACAATTACAAAATAATTTAGAATCTGTTTTTAATTGAACGTGAATCTCCAAACCACATTTCATATTAATAGTAATTCCTCCATTAAAGTATTTATTAAATTATTAAAATGAATTAAAGAGTTATTTTTAAAAATTATTTTAAAAAAAATCTAATTAGAGTAAATATAATTTTAAAAAATAATTAATAAGTATTTTAAATTATTTTAGATTTAGAATTTATATAGAATTTTATAAATAATTATAAAAAGTATTCGTTTAAATAAAATTTATTCAATATTTAAAAATTTAATAATTAAATTTAAATTAAAAAATATACTAAATTTAAATATATTGAATTTAAATTAAAATGTATTAAATTTATATAATGATATAATTTAGATTTTTATATATTATAAATTTAACTTAAAAATTTAAAATAACTTAAAAATTTAAAAAATAACTATTTAAAAAATATGCATTTAAAAAATTAATTATTTAAATATTAATTGACTTTGATTGTTTAATATATCGTTTTATAAAGGGATTTAATTCAGAATCAAAATCACTTTCATCATGACCTAAAAGGTTAAAGTCTGTAAAACTTCCTTTTAAAGTTTTTCCTGTAAATTTAACTTCTTCTTCAACTCTTTTTCCATATTTTGTACCAAATATTTTAAACATGGGAAATTTAGTCAAGCCATTGGCTCCACTTAAAATTAATAGACCAAAGTTGGCTAAGTTATCATTCCATGTTCCACATATAATTTCAATTTTAGGAAAAGTTATTCTAATAGCTGATACAACAGCTCCATAGTAAAGAGATGAAGGTTGGGAAGAATTTTGATAAATAGTATCTGGATGAGGATTTAAGGAATAAAAAATTATCCTATCAATATAATGATCAGAAATAAAATCAATTAAATACTGAATATCATCAAATGTCTCTCCTAATCCCAATATAATGGTAATAGCTTTTTTAAAACCTAAATCGCCAGCAGTAAAAAGCATGGCTGATATGTCATCAATATTCTTACTTGGACAAATTTCCTTTTGAAGTTGAGGATTAGCAGTTTCAACAGCTCCTGTAACTCCAGCTATTTCATCAGAAAAAACTTTTAAATCTTTGGTAATTCCAGTATTTAGCCAAACAGCTTGATTTGTAATATTATAAATTTTAATAGCTATTTTTTTAATTTCATCTGTTGTAAAGCTTTCATATCCTCCAGACAAAAATTCTATATTCCAATTTAAACGTTTACAAATTTCAGCTTCTGCTAAAATCCCATTGACATTTCTACGTGCCGTTTTGGGATTAGATATTTTATCTTTTTGAGTGGACATATAGCAAAAGCTACAATCACCTTTTTCACACCACCAAGAGAGAAAAATAGCTCTTTCAAGAGAAATTTCATTGGAATGATTTTTTTTGGTGACTTTATCTGCTTTAGCTATTAAATCTAAGATTTCATAATTTTTTATCTTCTCTATAATATTCATTTTATCAAATAATGATTTAAATAATTGATTAAACTAAATTAAATTGATTAAATTAAATTGATTAAGTTAAATTGATTAAGTTAAATTAAAAATAATTTAGAATAATTAAAATAATTGAAATAATTGAAATAATTGAGATAATTGAGATAATTGAAAATTAATATAAAGCAAATTAATGATATAAACAATGTTATATTAAAAAAATTAATTAAAAAATTAAAATATTAAATATAAAAAATATAATTAAAAAAATTTATTGAAAATATAATTAAAAATATAATTAAAAATATAATTAAAAATATGAAAAAATATTTATTCAATTAGATATATAAATAAATTAAAGATGTAAATAATAGATATAATGTAAATAATGGCATATAAATAAAATATATAATTTATTTAATATAAAATTACTTAAAAAAATTACTTGAAAATTTTAATCTAAAAAGATTTAAAAATTATTAATGGTTAATATGGTATATTGTAAATATTGTGGGACAAATAACATTGATGGAAATCTCAAATGTCAAAATTGTGGTAAACCATTAAGTTTAATTCCAAATAATAAACCTCCAAATAGAAATGAAGATTTTCACAATGATTCAATAAAATCAAGGTATGTTGAATATAAAGAAAATAAACACAGACCAAATAACAACAGAAATATAAATCGGAGCCTTGGTGAAAATTATAAGCAATATCAAAATAACAACGATTTCAATAATCGTTTAAACAACAACTATGGCTACAAAGAAAACTATAATTATAATTACAACAATGAAAATCCAATTCCCTACCAAGAAAATCAATATATAAAAACAAGTCCTAAAGAGAATATTAAAAAAAAATATATTGAATGGGATGTTATAATAGCCAGTGCATTAATTATGATAATCCTTTCAGCTATTGTCAATCGGATTTTACCTGATTTTTCACTACTAGTTTCATTAGTTGTTGCTTTAATATATATTTTAGTTTCTACAAAAAATAAATCAAGTTTATTTGTTTCTATACCACTTACTATGGTTGTAATTACTGCAATAACTGCTTATTTTTCCTTGATGTAATAAATATATTTTATATAACTATAGATAAAAATTACTAAAAGACATTGAAAGATACAATAAAAATTTAAAAATGAATAAAATAAAATGATTAATTAATAAAATGATTAAAATAAAAATAAATTTTTATTATGAAAAAATATTTTTTTACAAAAACATTTATATATGATAAAATCCAACATTTAACTACTGTTTAATCTTGATTAAAATTAAACGAAAACTTGCTACTATTTGCCCAAATAAAAAAAAATTAATTTATCTTATGCCGTCGTAGCTCAGTAGGTAGAGCGTTCGGCTGTTAACCGATTGGTCACAGGTTCGAGCCCTGTCGACGGCGTTTTTGGGCCCATAGCTTAGCCAGGTAGAGCGCCCGGCTCATAACCGGGCGGCCATGGGTTCGAATCCCATTGGGCCCATTAGGTCCTTTTTTTGTGGATTTATTAAGTTTATAAGATTGTTTTATAAATCTTTAATGAATCTTGAATTTTAATTTAGTATTTTTATAGATTTTAAGTAATTTGTAAAAAAATTAGAAATTTTATGCTCCGATGGTGTAGTCCGGCCAATCATTTCGGCCTTTCGAGCCGAAGACTCGGGTTCGAATCCCGGTCGGAGCATTTTTTTATTGATTTATATCAATTTTGATTTTTAAAGGAGAGTCTCCTTAAATCCCAAGCGGGGGTGCCCGAGCGGCCAAAGGGGACAGGCTTAGGACCTGTTGACACAGGTCTACCAGGGTTCGAATCCCTGCTCCCGCATAGATCTATGTTTATTTTTTATTTTCCACAAAATTCATAAGCCGGGGTGGGGTAGCTTGGTTATCCTACGGGACTGTGGATCCTGCGACTCGGGTTCGAATCTCGGCCCCGGCCCCATTTTACTATTTCTAACTAATTTTATTTTTTGAACTAATATTTATTATTCCTTTTAATTCATTTTAAATAAAATAACTTTTTTTCAAACAATTATTTTCCTAATCTTTATTTTTCATAAAAACTTATTCGTACAATGTATTTTTACTTATTTTAAAAATTTTATTTATTTTAACAAATTCTTTTTTAAAATAATAATACTTTTCAAATGCTTGGATAAATGTTTTATATGTACTTAGATAAAATTATAAGTATTTAATATAGAATTATTAATATATCATTAAAGTATGATATTAAAATAAAAGATTTAAATTTAAAATAAAAGATTTAAATAATAAAATATCTAATAATTGAGATATAAAAAATGGCTAAAAAAGGAACTGCTGAAGAGAGAGATTTAGTTCAAAAGTTGTGGAAAATGAAATTTGCTGCAATGAGAGCACCTGCATCTGGATCAGCTACAAAACACTCTATTCCAGATGTTATAGCAGGAAATGGAAGTATTTATCTTGGAATTGAAGTTAAAACAACAATAAAAGATGTTATATATGTTGATTCTGCTCAAATTGATGGTTTAATCGAATTTTGCAATATTTTTGGAGCAAAACCGTACTTAGGAATTAAATTTAAAAGAACAAAATGGCTGTTCTTAAAACCTGAAAATGTAGAAAGAACAAAAAGCAAGAACTACAAAATAAAAAAAGATTATGCAATTGAAAAAGCCTTAGAATTAGATGAAGTTCTAGGGATAGACAAACAAATAAAATTTTAAATAAAAATATAATTAAAGATAATTAAATTAAAAATATAATTAAATTAAAAATATAATTAAAGATAACTAAATTAAAAATAATTAATAATAACTAATAATAATTAATAACAAATGATTAAAATAAATAAGTGATAAAATGGACTTATCCATAATAATTGTTAATTATCGAACATATAAACTAAGCAAAGAAACAATTTTATCTGTTTTTGAAAATAAGCCATTAATTGACTATGAAATTATTTTAGTAGATAATAATTCTAATGACAAGAGTATAGAAAAGTTAGAAGATGATTTTAAGAAAGAAATTGTAGATAAAACCTTAAAAATCATTAAATTAAATGCAAATAAAGGATTTGCTTATGGAAACAACAAAGGAATTAAAATAGCTTCAGGAGATTATATTCTTCTATTAAATTCTGATACAATTGTTAAAAAAGATACACTAGACTCAACCATCCAATACATGAAGAATCATGGAGGCATTGGTGCCTTAGGATGTAAAATTCTCCTTCCAAATGGAGAACTTGATAAAGCTGCAAGAAGAAATTTTCCAACACCTCAAAATGCTTTTAACAAATTCTTTGGATTTTTAAATTTATCTAAAATAAAAAAGAAGAATAATAAAAATAAAAAGGAGAATAAAAAGGATAATGAAAAAAATGATAAAAGCAAAAAGGATAATGAAAATAAAAAGAACAACAATAAAAAAATAAACAATTATAACATTGCAGATTTAGATGAAAACGAAATATACGAAGTTGATAGTATAGTTGGAGCATTTATGCTAGTAAATAGAAAAACTATCAATAAAATAGGTCTTTTAGATGAAGATTTTTTTATGTATGGTGAAGACATTGATTGGTGTTATAGAATAAAAGAAGGTGGATGGAAAGTTATTTACTATGGAAAAAGTGAAATAATCCATTATAAAGGTGGAAGTAGTAAAAAGCAAAGTAACAAATTAATTTATCATTTTTACAAATCAATGTATATCTTCTACAAAAAACATTATTCAAATAGCTATTCTTTTATTACAAAAATTTCTGTTTATTTAGGTATTCTAATTTTATTAATAATAAAGCTATTTTTAAATATTTTTAAGAAAAAAACATCATAAATATTATTTTTAATAATTTTAAACTTTTAATACTTTTATATACCTTTAAACTTTTTTATTTTAATTAAAAAAAGATAAAAAGATAAAAAAAAATAAATAAAAAAGAAATTTTTTTAAAAAAGTGATTAAAATTTAAGCCATTTAGTAAAGAAATAGATAAAATTTAAGAAATTTAATTAAAAAAAGATTAAAATTTAATTAATCTAGTTAAATTTAGTTAATTTAGTTAAAAAATGTATTTAAAAATAATTTTTATTTTTAAAGAATATATAAGTATTTAAATGATAAAATAAAATCATAAAGTGTATAGTGAAACTGATTAACAGCGAAATTTAAATATTAAAATACTATACAAAAACAAAACGAGGGATAAAATGATAAGTTTATCATCAATACAAGAATATATGTTTTGTCCATTAAAATTATTCCTTAGAAACAATGTAGATAATAATCAAGAGGATAGTATATTAATAAACAAAACAATAAAACGAATAAGGATAGATATACAAGATTTACTCCATAGAAACATAAGAGGATTAAAAAAAGAAATGGATGTAGAAGAAATAAAAGAATATTTAAGTAGAAACATTAAAGACACTACTATTGAAAGCTTGAATATATTAAAAGAACGAAGTGATGTGTTAGAATCAGAATACAAAGAAATAAAAGATGATTTAATGAATGATATATCATTTAGCGTTGATTTACTTTCAGTGCAAGTTAAAAATGCAATGAAAAACCTTGAAGAAGACGGAAGCGAAATAAGTGAAATGTTTTTCCCAACAGCCCTATACAACTATTTAATTAAGGATAATGGCTTGGAAGTCATTGGTTCTTGTGATAAAATAGAGATTGTTGAAGGTAGGTATATTCCAATAGACATTAAAAATAGTATTCCACCTGTGCAAGGAGTTTGGGATGGAGATGCCATTAAATTGGTTGCAAATGCAATGTTGATTGAGCAAGAATTTGATACTGAAGTGTTTGTAGGATATATAGATTATTTAAAACTTGGTCAAAAAAGACAAGTAATTATGGATAGTAAACTTAGAAAATCTCTTTTTAAAGTACTTCATCAAGTTAAAGAAATATTATATGAAGGCATTGCTCCTGAAATAAAGTCAACACCAGGAAAATGTAGTAAATGCGAATACTATGATATTTGCCAAGGAGATGATGACACTTTTAGAGAAATTTCAAATTAATAAAAGCACTACTTGTAACATAAAATGCTTTATTTTTTAAATAGCTTTTGATCAAACTTTTTCTAAAAGTTTGTTTTAAATAGCTTTTGATCAAACTTTTTCTAAAAGTTTGTTTTAAATAGCTTTTGATCAAACTTTTTCTAAAAGTTTGTTTTAAATAATTAAAGATTAGTCTATAAACTATAGTCTTACTTATCTAAAGAGTTTTTTAGGTTCAATACTTTGTTTAATATCCTTTCAGACAAAAAATCTTTCTTAATATATTTGTTATAAATAGCTAAACGTTCTTGTAATTCAAACCCACTTTCTCTAGTTAAATATTCTAAATCTTCAATAGCTGGCCATTTAGCTTCAGGGTTAACATAGTCCTTAGTTAAAGGTGAAACACCCCCCCAATCATCTGCCCCACAAAATAAAAATATTTGATTTGTTTCTTGATTTAAATTAGGTGGAACTTGAATACTTAAATTGGGAAAAAGGATTTTTGCAACAGAAACAGTTCTAATCATGTCTAAAAGAGAAGGTTCTCTAAAATTTTCCATTAAAATACCTGGTTTAGTTTTAAAATTTTGAATAATTATCTCTTGGATGTTACCATGCTTATTCTGGCATTTTTTAATATCAAGTAATGATTTAGCTATTTCTTCTTTTTTTTCTCCTATTCCTATTAATATTCCAGTGGTATATGGAATTTTTAACTTTCCTGTATTTTTTAAAACATTTAAACGAAGTTTAGGATCCTTTCCAGGGCTATTTTCATGGGCAACTGTTTTCATCAAACGTGGAGAAGAATTTTCCAACATCATTCCCATAGAAGCATTTACATCTTTTAAAATTTTTAAATCTTTATATGAAAGGACTCCACAGTTACTGTGAGGCAAAAGATTTGTTTTATCTAAAATATCTTCACAAATATCATAAAGATATTCTATCATATTTGAAAACCCTTGTTTTTCTAATTCTTTTTTAACAATAGTATTCTCATCTGCTTGTTCTCCAAATGTTAGTAAAGCTTCTTTACATCCGTATTTTTCAGCTATTTTTAGTGTTTCAATAACTTCATCTTTTTTTTTTAATAGAATTGCATTAGAATCTGTAGCTTCTTTTTTAAAAGTACAATACCCACAGCTATTTCTACAAATTTCTGTTAAAGGTATAAAAACATTTTTAGAATATGTTATAATATTATTTTCTCGTTTTGAATTGGCAAAGCTCATTAATTTATTTACATCATTGTTTTTACAGTTTAATAAATTAACTAAATCTTCTTTGGAATATTTTTCATCTTCTACTCTAAAAGTATCTTCAATATTAGTCATAATACCATCATTAATAAAATAAAAAAAAATAAAATTAAGAATAAATAAGAAATGTTTGTATAACTATTTGAAAAAATAAATCTATTTTTATATAAATAATTGCATTATATAATTAATTGTATTATATAACTAACTGTATTATATAAACAATTGTATAATAAAACGATTTTAATAAATATAAATAATTGCATTAAATGAAATGATTTTAATAAATATAATATCATTTAGTAATTGAATAATTATATAATTAATGTTTTTTAAATATAAACCTAATTAAATCCTTTTTTAAATTAAAAATATTGGAAGTGTTAAATTGTTAGTTTTAGGAATATGTGGAAGTCCACGACAAGAAGCAACAGAATATGTTTTAAAAGAAGCTTTAAAGGACATAGAAAACAATGAAGTAGAAACTAAATTTATAACAGTTAGAGGAAAAGACATTAAACCATGTATTCATTGTGACTATTGTTTAGAGCATAAAGAATGTATTAACAAAGATGATATGACAGAAATATATGGTTTATTGAAAAAATCTGATGGAATTATAATAGCTTCCCCAATACAAAGTGGAGGAATAAGTGCTCAAATAAAAGCTATTATGGATCGTTGCAGAGCTCTTTACTCAATTGATTTAGATATTTTAAGAGGAAAAATTGGAATGTCAATAGCTATTGGTGGAGATAGATCTGGAGGTCAAGAATTAGCTATTCAAGAAATAAATACATTTTATTTGCTTAGTGGAATAATTCCTATAAGTGGTGGCTCATTTGGTGCCAATTTAGGTCCTTGTTTTTGGTCACAAGATAGTGTTGAAGGTGTAAAATCAGATGAATATGGCTTTAACTCATTAAAAATGACATTAAAACATTTTAAAAATGCTTTAAATGAATACATCAAATAAAAAGAGTTATAACTCTTGATTTATCATTTTTATCATTTATTTTATAATATTTGTTTAAAAATTGTTAATATTAATCTAAATAATTTAATTATTTATGAAAAATTTTAAAAACAATTAAAATAAATTAAATAAATAAGAAACTAAATAAAATTGAGAAACTAAAATAAAATTAATAATCAAATAATTTAAGATAAGTAAAATAAAATTAAAAAGTAAATAATTTAAGAAACTAAAAAAAAATAACAGAAAAAAATAATTATAAATAAAATATTAATAATATAATAAATGGTGCATAAATGAGCTCTAAAATAGCTAAAGGAGGAATAATAATTGTTATAGGTAATGCCATCTTTCGTGTAGGTGGATATATCTATCGATTTATTATGGCAGGATTATTAGGGCCAGCATCTTACGGAATTTTAACAACAACCCTTCAATTTCAAGGAATATTTCAAGTTTTAGCTGCAGGAGGTATTCCACCAGCAATAGCTAAATATATAGCTGAATACACTGCATTAGATGAAAATGCTTTAGCTCGCCAGACAGTCTACACATCTTTAAAAATAATGGGCATTTTAGGTATTTTATCGGGAATAATAATTGTTTTTATTGTTGCACCTTGGCTTGCACTTGATTTCTTCAATAAACCTGAAGCATTACTGCCACTTCAAGCAGTAGGACTTATTACACCCTTTAGTGCTATTGTAGGAGGATTTAGAGGTTCTTTTCAAGGTGCATATAAAATGGAATACATACTTTATACTAGAGGTGTAGAACAATCTTGTATGATTCTTTTTGCAACAGCATTAGTTATTCTTGGTTTTTCTGTTTTTGGTGCGGTTATAGGTTCAGCTGGAGCATTTGTAGCATCTACAATAATGTCAATATTTATATTTCAAAAATATATGGTAAAAATTATTCCACAACCAGTTGAAGGGCTTAGATTTTCATTAAAAGAAGAATTAAACCTTGCAAAGAAAATTATTACTTTCTCTATCCCTGTAATTATCACTGCACTTGCTGAAATGGGGATTTTTGCAATTTCCACATTTATTTTAGCAAAATTCCTTGATTCTCGATTTGTAGGATATTTTGGTGCATCAGATCCTATTTCACGTTTACCACTTATTATTTCCTCTTCAATTGCAACTGTTATTTTACCTGCTGTTGCAGCATCATTTGCTAAAAAAAATCAAAAACAACTGGAAAAATATGTGTCTCAAAGCTATAGATATTCTTTATTCATTATCATTCCAATGTGTATTGGGTTGGCTTTATTTGCAAAGCCAATTATGGAGTTAGTCTACTTTACAAATTTAGAGTACACAGCTGGTGCAGGTGCTCTTGCAGTCTTATCAATTGGAATGGGTTTTTATTCATTATTTGCAGTTTCTACAGGAATAATTCAAGGAATAGGAAATCCAAGAATTCCAATGTATTGTTTAGCTGGAGGAGCTTTTTTAACGTTCGTTTTAAACTGGATAATGGTTCCTATATATGGAATTGTAGGTGCATCAACTGCTACAACAATAGCTTGTTTCTGTTTAATGCTACCAATGGTTTATTTATCATTTAAGCAAACAAAATCAAAGTTTCCAATGAAATTTATTGTTAAAACATTAATTTCAGCTCTTTTAATGGGAATAATAATCATTATTCTACCAAAAACTGTTTTAGGGTTAATCACAGGAATTATAATCTGTCCAATAGCTTACTTAATATTTTTAGTTTTAACAAAAACCTTTTCATTAGAGGATTTAGATGCAATTATATTTTATACTAAAAAATTTGGTCCAATAAATAAATTAGTCAAAAAAATCGTGAATTTAATCAAAAAAGTATATGATAAATACTAAGATTTAAATAAAAAATAAATACTAAAAGAAAAATATAGAGAATATAAATAACATTCTGAAAATATAATTTATTGGAGGGATTGACATAACAGATAAAGAAGGAGCAAAAGACAATTTATTTTATGTGGATGCAGAAGGAGCATATAAAATCAATATAAACAATAAAGTATATGTTATTGATAAAAAAAAGTATGAAATAATTAACAAAATAAATATCTTAGGGTCTATTTCTTGTGCTGCTAAATCTAGTGGAGTTTCATATAGAACGGCTTTAAACTACATTGAAAAAATTGAAAATGAGTTAGATATTAAGTTAGTTAAGACAAAAAAAGGTGGAAAAGGTGGTGGAGGAAGTACTGAACTTAGTAGAGAAGGAAAAACCATCTTAAAAAAATGTAAAATCATTAGTGCTGTAATGGAATTAAGTAGTGGAATTAATGAAATTAAAACAACTATAAGTTCCATTGATGAAGAAAAAAAAATCATGACTTTAGAAAAAAATGATTTTAAAATATTTTTACCACTAAATGAGAACTATAATGTTGGAGATGAAATATTAGCTCTTATAAAATATGATAACATATTTATATTACTAAATAAATGTGAAATTAGTGTTAGAAATATTTTTAAAGGTGAAATTGTAGAAATGAGAGTTAAGAATGAAATGTTTAGAATCTCTGTAGACATTGGGTCATTTGTGCTTAGATGTGATATTACAAAACCTGCCTCTGAGGAATTAGGATTATCTTTAGGAAAAAATGTTTATATTGGATTTAAAGCAACTTCAATAGCTACATTAAAAGAAAATAGAATAAATAAATAAATAAGTAAAATTGATTAAACAAATAAAACTAATAAAATAATTAAAAAAAGTAAAAAAATAAAACTAATAAAATTAATAAAATAATTAAAAAAAATAAAAAAATAAAACTAATAAAAAAAATAAAATTTTCAATTTATAAAAATAAAAAACAATTTATAGAAATATTAAAAAAAGCTAAATTTTTAAAGGTTGTGCTATTATTTTAAGAATTTTTGTAGATGAGGAAAAATGTACTGGTTGTGGAGAATGTAAAGACATATGCCCAAAAGGTGAACTTATTTGGAGAATAAATGGAAAAGCCAGAGCAAAAAATCTTAAATACTGTCATGTATGTACTATTTGTGCATCTAAATGTCCAGAAGGAGCAATTCTTGTAGATAGAGATGCCCCAAATGATGAAGTAGCTATTGAACAAAATAGAATTAGCATTGATTGAGAATTTTATATTATTGATAAAAATAAATACAAAAAAATAAATTAAAATAAAATTAAAATAAAATTAATAAAACAAATTAAATATTATTAAAAAATAATTAAAAAATAGTTAAAAATAATTAAAAATATGAAAAATAAAATTGTGAAAATTTGAAAAAGAGATGATAAAATGGCAAGAATATCTAAAAAAAGTAGAAAAACATCAGAAACAGATATAAAAATTGACTTAAACTTAGATGGAGAAGGAAAATATAATATTAATACTGGAATAAACTTCTTTAATCATATGCTTGAATCATTTTCAAAACATAGTTTATTTGACTTAGAAATAATAGCTAAAGGAGATACAGAAATAGATGATCACCACACTATTGAAGATATTGGAATAATATTAGGGGAAGCTTTTTACGAAGCAATTGGAGATAAAAAAGGAATAAAAAGAATGTCTCATGCAATTATACCAATGGATGATTCACTTGCAACTGTAGCCATTGATATAGGTGGTAGAAGCTATTCAAACATCTCAATTGACTTTAATAGCTATAAAATAGGAGATATGACAAGTGAAGTAGTTCCACATTTCTTTGAATCATTTTCATCAACTGCTAAAGTCAACATTAATGCTAAAGTTGAAGGAAACAATGATCATCATAAAGTTGAAGCTCTTTTTAAAGGATTTGCAAAAGCATTAAAAGAAGCCGTTTATATTGAACACAATAAAATTCCTAGTACAAAGGGAGTACTTTAAAAAAAAATCTATTTACTGTTTATATATTTATATTATTCCATCTACTATTATTCCATCTATATTCTCATCTATCATTCATCTATTATTTCATCTAAATTATTGTAAACATCATTTAAATTAAGATTTAAAAAAGTTTTAGATGAATTTTCTTCTTTAATACTTACAATAGCTTGTTCTAAAACTTTAGATGTTAGTCCATGTCTTAAAGATAATTTAGCCTCAGCATAAGCAGCTAACTTATCTGCAGCATCTATTAACTCCCCATCAACAGGATTGTATCCATTTTTATTATAATTTGATATTTCTTCCTTAGAAAGTTTTTTTATTGAGCCATTTATAATTATTTTATTGTCAAATTCATCCATAGTTAAATATTTTAATTCATCTACCATATTTTTAGGTAAAAGTGTAAATATTTTATTTTCCATTTGATAATTTTCATAATCTTTTATAATATATTCTAATCCTTCAACAGAACGTTTAATTGGAGATATAATGTCTTTTGTTAGAACCTCAGGAAGATCATGGAAAAGTCCACCAAAAAAATTATTATAAAGTCTTTTATCAACTGGAGAATCTATAGATTTTAGGGAAAACATGTAACTAATAGCTGCTACAACTAACATATGCCCTAAAACAGATGTTTCAGGAACTCTTGGAGTATGAGCCCATCTTTTTTGAAATCTAAGCTGTCCACACAAATCCATAAAGCCATATAGGTCTTTTGAAAGTATTAACTTTGTAACACCTTCTAAATCATAGTGGTTTTTAATTTGTTTTTCAATATCTTTTTTAGTTTTATCAACTCCATAAATAAATGATCCTGCATTGTAAATAATTTTAAATTCCCAGTTAGTTGCTAAATAATGAGCAGCTTTTATGATTCTGTCTTCTATAGTAAGATTATCAGTGTCTATATGCTTTTTAAATAAAAGAGCAAAATCAGGATTAAAATCCATTAAAATTGGATTGATTTCTTCTAAAACATATTGGTTTAATTCTTTCTTTTTATTAGCCATTAATTCATGAAAGACAGGAGGTTTTAAATCTGTTAAAACTAAACGATAGAAAAAATCAAATAAAAACTTGTTAATAAGTTCTATCCAGTTAATTTTATAATTGCCTTTCTCTTCTTCAATTTTAGCTATTATATATGCGATTATTATTTTATGTGCCTGTTTATCTAATTCTACAAGTGTTACAGGACGAATATGATCATTCCATCTTTCCATATTTGCAGCATTAAAGAATAACTCTATTAATTTTTCCACTTCATCATTCCCTATATTTTAATTAGAATAAATTCCAATAATTTCAAATAATTCCAATAATTTTTCAATTTTATCATTATATTTTATATTTTCATTTAATTAAATTAAATTAAACTTATTTAATTAAACTTATTTAAATTAAAGTAATTTCAATTAATATGAACTTATATCTAATTACATATAAAATTATTTATTTATCAGTTTTTTTATTCGCAATATTTTATATTACTTTGCAAATGCTCTCTAACAAAATACTTTAATCAAGGTAAAATAATATAAAAATAATGTGAGTAAAAATCTTACACAAAAAAGACAAAGAAATATTAGAAAAAATAAAAACTGAAAACAACTGGTCAACAAATGCCTACTATGCTTACAAAGCCTCAATCAAATTACACACCAAATTTACAAATAAAACATTACACATTACTAAATGAAGCAAAATAAGAAGAAATAGACAATCAATTAAAAATAAAGAAACAGAAAAACTTAGAAAAGATGTTGAGAATATAAACGAATTATTAAATAAAAAACTAGGAATATGAAAAAAATTATTAAAATTCAAAATTTATAAATATTATAAATGTAATTCAAAATACTAAATTTAATAATTTAAATATATTAAAAAATCGAAAAAATACTTAAGGTGAAAAAATGAATAATAAAAATCAAATAAAATTATTTCAAAACTACAAAATACGAAGTGTTTGGAAAGATGATGATGAAGAATGGTATTTTTCAATTATAGATGTTGTGGGAGTACTTAGTGAAAGCAAAAACCCTACAACCTATTGGAGAGTTCTTAAGAAGAGATTAAAAGATGAAGGTAATGAAACCGTTACAAATTGTAACGGTTTGAAAATGCTTGCTCCTGATGGTAAAATGAGATTAACTGATGTTGCAAATGCTGAACAGCTATTTCGATTAATACAAACCATACCCTCACCAAAAGCAGAACCATTCAAACTATGGCTAGCAAAAGTAGGACAAGAAAGACTAGACGAAATAGCAGACCCACAACTAGCAATAGAAAGAGCAATAAGCAACTATAGAAAAAAAGGATACAGTGAAGAATGGATAACACAAAGACTAAAAACAATAGAATACAGAAAAGAACTAACAGGCGAATGGGATAGAGCAGGAGTAAAAGAAGGAATAGAATATGCTATACTTACAGACGAACTATACAATGCCTGGAGTGGAATGACCTCAAAAGAATATAGAAAATTTAAAAATATCAAAAAAGAAAATCTTAGAGACAACATGACTAATATGGAATTAGTACTAAACATGTTAGCTGAGGCAACAACAACTGAACTTTCTAAAAACACTAATCCTAATGGCTTTGAAGAAAGTAAAAAAATAGTCCATGAAGGAGGCAGTGTTGCAGGCAATACTCGTGAAGACATTGAAAGAAGATTAGGAAAAAGTGTTTTAAGTAAAAAAAATGCTAAAAACCCTGAATTATTAGATAACTAAAAAATTATATGTTAAAAGATAATTCCTTGAAATTTTTAATAGAAACCCTTATGAATACAATAAATAGCAGGAGGTTAATTTTATGGATGATACAATTGAAATAAAATAAAATAAAAGATTTAATAAATCCATCTTTAAAGATGAATTCTGCTACTTCAATTTTTTTTGAGAAACCGAATAAGCTTTCTGAAGATAAAATAAAGATTGATTTTAAAGACATAGTGTTTATGAGTCGCTCTTTTCTCAAGAGTATCTTAAACAAAAAAATAAAACTAAAAAAAACCATTCATGAAGTTAATCTTTCTGAAGAAGTAGCACCTATTTTCCACACTGTTGAGAAAAGTTTCCAATCCGCAATAGTGTCAATTTACAAATTTTATAATATATTAAAAATATAATGAAATTTGTTTATATAAAAGATGATTTTTTAAAAATAAGTAAAAGTAATTGTAAATATAAAAAATTTAGAAAAAAGTAGATTTTTCAAAAAAAAGTATGAAAATTATCTATAAGATAAGTATATAGAAAAATATTTAAAAAAATTTTAAAAAAAATATAATTGATATATCAATTAAGGAAATTAAAAAAAACAATAACTATAGAAAAAAAGAAAAAAATAAATCACTGAAAAATCAGCGATTGTAATTTAAATTAACCTAGTTTACTTATACTGGTTTTTCTAATAAAACAGTTTTTTTGACAGTAGAACCATTAGCACCATGTGGAGTTCTTAAAACTGTGTCATTGGATTTTTCAATGTCTCTTGCTTCAGTAGCTAATTTAGCAGCAACACCAATTAATTCGTGAGCAGCAGCAACTAAAGGTATATATTTATCAGATTCTTTGACCATGAAACAGCCTTTTAAATCTAAATCTGCAACTTTTTCTGCTGCAGTGTATGCTGCAATAGCTTTTGCTTTAGCATAAGTGTTGGTAAATCCAGCAGCTTCAGCAGCTTTTTCAGCAGTAATGATGATTTTAGGTAATTCTAACTCTTTACCTGCATCAGCAGCATCAACTAAGTCATCAATAGCGTCTTGAACAATTCTGTAAGCACCAGTTAAAGCTAAAACTTTAATAACATCTGCGTTGAAAGAAGCCATTTCAGTTGGGTCGAGTAATTCTCTTCTTGCACCAATCATAGGGTCTCCTTTAACGATTATGTAACCTAAACCTTGTTCATTTAATTCATCTTTTTTACCTGCTCCTGGAGCATCACCAATAATGACTGCAGGAATATCGTAGGAAGATAATAATTCTCTAGCTTTAGCAGGTCCTGGAGCACCAGGATTTGGGCTAATAAAGATTGCAAAGTCAGGATTGAATTCTTTGACCTTAGGAGTAACTTCTTCTACTTGTTCTGGATTCATTTTAGCACCAGAGCCTATGACTCTTACATCAATATTAGGTCTGTCTGCTCTTTCATCAAGTAATAAATCTAATACTGGTGAAGTACCAATATTTCCACTTTTTATAATTCCGATTTTAACTACCATATTATCACATTTTTTATAAATATACAAAAAACACTCAAGAATATTATTGATATCAATTTAATATTCTTAAAAATACATATTTTCAACAGTTTTCTAAATAATATTTCAATACTTATTTAATAATTAAAAATACTTATTTAATAATTAAAAATACTTATTTAAAATATTTAAATAAAAATTAATAAAAATTAAATAAAATATTTTAAGATATGACTCTAGATTGAAAAATATTAAATATTACTAAAAATATGCATTATGAATTTTTTTAAGAATCTAAGATTCTTGTCTTATAAAAAGTTATTTAAATCAATAATAGACAATTAAAAAGTAATAAAATTTTTTTTAAATTTTTTTAACTAATCTTTAATTAATCATATATTGAAAAAAATGAAACATTTTATAAAATATAAAAAAATTTTTTTATATGCATTAATAAATTTTAATATTCTACTTTTAAATAATTTTCCTTTTGAACATAACCATTAAGTTTATATATAAAAAGCAATTTATTAAAAAATTTTAAAAAAAGAAATAAAAATATTAAAAAAATAAAATTTGAATAAAAAAAAATTTTGTTCATAGAGGTAGATTTCAACTGTAAAATCATATAAAATTTTTTAAATGAAATATAAAAATAAATAAATTAAAAAAATACATAAAAATAAATTAAAAAAATAATTAAAATAATAAAATAAAATAATAAAATAAATTATTATTATTTACTCTCTAAAAGAATAAATTATCTATTTTTTCTTTTAAAAATAATATAAACGGCTATTACAGCAATTACTATTACAACGACAATAATAACTGTGTAGTAAACAAAAATACTAGTTGGAGTAGATTCTTTATCAATATTAATAGAGTAAATATATGAATCTTGACTAGAAACAAACAATGATTGACCATATATAACAGGAGATGAGCTAATGGCTTTATTAAATAATAAAGTGCCTGGATTATATTTTAATTTTTCTTGACCTGTATATTTATTTAAGAAATAAAGAGATCCATCGTCTGCTCCAAATATTACTGTGTCATTAGTCAGAGCAGCTGTTGATTTAATGGCTGAACCAATATTATTTTCCCATTTAAATGTTCCATCTCTTAAATCAATTGATGTAAATTTTCCATTATCAGAACCAATGTAAAGGGAATTTTCTCTTAAATCAATTGTTGGTGATGATTGAACTGGCTTTTTCATTTCATAGGAAAATATTAACTTCCCAGTATCACTTGAAAGAGCATATAAATTCCCATCATTACTTCCAAAGTATACCTTACCATCGCCGTAAGCTGGAGATGAAACTATACCATCACCACATACATAGTCATAAATTTCAGAACCATCAGCTTTGTTTATTGCAATAAAAGTACCATCATCTCCACCTACATATACAGTGTTGTTTACAACAAGAGGTGCAGATTTAATGGCTCCTGGAAGTTTTATTTCCCAAATTTTAGATCCATCATCAATATCTAATGCATGAAGCTTTCCATTATTATCTCCAAAGTAAACTATTCCATTATCTACAGTGGCTGTTGATTCTATTGACTTTTCAGCATTGTACTTCCAAAGAACCTTTTCATTGTTTATGTCAAATTTATAAAAATATCCTTTATGAGTTCCAATGAACAAATCACTTCCATTAATAACTGGAGAAGCTGTTATCTCTTCTTTAAAATCATAAGTCCAATTTATATCTCCATTTTCCATGATGATTGAATATAGTACACCCTTTTCATTTATTTCAAAGATATTTGTATCCTTTATTGCTGGAGATGAAAATATTGGAGCTTTTAAGTCTAATGTCCATATATTTGAAACAAAGTCTCCTACTTCCTCAATGAATCCTGT
This sequence comes from Methanobrevibacter curvatus, assembly GCF_001639295.1. Taxonomy (GTDB): domain Archaea; phylum Methanobacteriota; class Methanobacteria; order Methanobacteriales; family Methanobacteriaceae; genus Methanoflexus; species Methanoflexus curvatus. The sequence goes on from NZ_LWMV01000032.1 coordinate 23,096, forward strand.
ATGCTGAATATTATTTTGAAAATTACTCCAATCTGCTCCTGAAGCAGCTCCAACAGATGATAAAAAAACTAAGCAAATAAAGATTCCTAAAAATTTATTTTTCATTTTAACACTCTCTTTAACACTTAAAAATTAAACAATTAACATATAAAAAAATACCTGTATAAAAATTATGCATCTCTGTTAAATCTAACAACCCCTAATGCAAAGAACACAACAGTAAAACCAAGTAAAACTGCAACATCTATCCAAATATCTCCTAATCCTGCACCTTTTAACATTATTCCTCTCATAGCATCGTTGAAGTATGTTAATGGACAAATGTAAGCTATTTTTTGGAAAATCCAAGGCATTGTCTCAACTGGATAGAAAACTCCTGAAACAAACATCATTGGCATTGTAAAAGGCATTACCATCTGAGTGTAGTCCTCTTGAGTTGAAGATGTAGCTGAAACCATTATTCCAAAACCAACAAATGTTAAAGCACCAATAACCATCATTACAACAGCTAAAATCCAACTTCCATTAATTGTTATGTTAAACAAAACAACAGCCGTGACAAGTAGAATCATGGCCCTTATGGTTTCTATGATTAATTTAGAAGCTATTTTTCCACCAACAACAGTGGAAATACTTGTTGGTGTCATAAATAATCTTATTAACTCTCCAGTTTCACGTTCTCCAGCAATAGACTGACCCATACCCATCATACAACTCATCATTATTGTCATTGCTAAAATAGCTGGAACTAAAAAATCAATGTATTCAATATCGCCGTATATTCTATTTACTTGAAGATTAATAGTATTTGTAATACTTGTTAATTCATTTGAAAGTGAACTTGACAAACCAAAAGAATTTGAAGAATCACTAGAACCATCATTAGTATTGCTTCCATCATCAACAGTAGTGGATGAAGAATTTGAGGCTGAAGCTCCACTTGAACTTCCACTAGAATCTTTGGAAATAGCTTGAGTTTGTAATGATATGGAAGAGAGTTTTTCCATTCCAATAAGTGAACCAATTTTTGTAAAAAGTCCTTGAGTTGTTGGAACAATAGTTTGACTTGCAATTTGATCCGAAGAGTCTAAATATAAAACAACCGTCTTAGCACTGCTATCCGAAATATTTTCATAGTTCGAAGGTAGTATAATCGTAGCTTTAACACTTCCATCATCAACAAGTTCTTTACCTGCTTCTACATCTGTTGTAATGTTTTTAACATCAAATAAAGACATGTCTTTAATGGCCATTAATGTAGAATCTGTAATATTTCCATGACTTTGTTCTACAATAGCTATTGGAACATTTTCAATTGAACCACCCATTCCATAACCAAACAATGCTATCATCAATATTGGGAATATAAATAATGAAATTAATCGAGGTTTATGCCTCCATAAAGATAAAAGATCTTTTTTAAACATCCAAAAGAATTTTTTAAACATCATTATTCACCTACATCAGCTTTATTGTATTTTTTTGAGGTTAAATCTACAAAAACATCTTCAAGAGATGGATCATTAGTGGATATGGAAGTTACCAAACCTTGATTTTTTAAAATTATTCCAATGACATTATTTATGCCTCTATTGTCAGAAAATTGATCTATATCCGCAGTGATTCTACCATGGTCATCATATTTAACACTGTAAACATTATGTAAATCCTTTATTTCATTAATTATGTTTTCATTAATATTTTCAGCCATTAAAGTCAACTGTGTAGTAGGAACATAAGCATCTAATTCCTTCTTAAGATCTTCCTTTAAAATATTATCTGAACTATTACTAATAGCTGAATTAGCTGAATTGCTAATTTTTGAGTCATTGTTAAATAAAACTTCATCTTTGAGTTCATTAAGTAGTGGATTAGATTTAATGAATAAGTCTTCTTTTTCTTTCATTAAATTATCTTTAAGCTTTTGTGGAGTATCAAATGCTGCTAATTTACCATTATTCATAATAGCTATGTTTTCACAGAGTTTTTCAACTTCATACATGTCATGAGAACATAAAATTATTGTATGACCATTGTCATTTAGTTCTTGAATTAAATCCCATAAAACCATCTTTGTTGTAGGATCTAAACCAATTGTAGGTTCATCCAAAAATAAAATATCTGGTCTATGAATTAAACTTGCAACAACAGATACCTTCTGCTTTTGACCACCAGACATTTGTTTTACTAATTTATTTTCAGCATATTTAATGTCTACCAGTTCCATTAAGTCGTCAATTCTATCTTCTTTTTCATCTTTAGTTAATCCATAGTAATCAGCACATAGTTCAACATTCTCACGAGCAGTTAAATCAGAGTATAGACTTACAAGCTGTGGAACCATGCCTATTTTTTCTCTAACTTGATTAGGATTTTTTTTAATGTCTAATCCAGAAACATTAGCAGATCCAAATGTTGGTTGGGTTAAACATGTGAGCATTTTTATTGATGTTGTTTTTCCAGCACCATTAGGTCCTAAAAAACCAAAAATACTTTTATTTTTAACTTTCATATCCAATGCATCTACAGCTAAAAAATTTCCATATTTTTTAGTTAATTCATTGGTTTCAATTGCATACTTCATTTAAACACCAAAAATTAATAAATTTTTTTAAATTTTTAATTTTTTTTAAATTAAATTTTTTTAAATTTTTTTATAATAAAACTTAAGATAATAATAAATATAAATAATTAAGAAAATTTAGATAATTATAATAATAAATTATAGATAATTAAAGAGATTAATAAATAGATTATAGATAATTAAATAAATTAAATAGATTAGTTAAATAGATTATAGATAATTAAATAAATTAAATAAATAAATTAAATAAAAATCAATCCTCATTATCAAAAAAATTTTCTTTAAAGAATTCTTTAAATATTGGAGGAGTTTTAATAGCTATTAAGGTTTTAATTTTTTCTAAAAACAAAGTTCCCTTTTTAGTTATTTCATAATATTTAATTTTTCTTTTACCATCCATTTCTTCTGACCCCTTGATAAAACCTCCCAGTTCAAGAGCTTTTAAAAGGGGATATATACGATTTGATCCAAAAGGCTGTTTTTTTTTAGAATTGTTAAAATCTATATCTTCATCTTCAATAGATTTATCCCATCCTTCATTTAATTTCTTTAATACAGCATATCCATAGGTTCTTTCTTTAGATATTATCCATAAAACCATAATCCTGAGCATTTTTTTGTGAAATATGTCTTTATAAGTATGGTTTTTTAAAATATGCTTATCAAATCGTGAAAATTCAGGGTTTTGATCACAATCGTTTTCACAGTCCATTTTATCCTTTCCAAATATATTTCATCTCCAATATTCAAATAAAATAGAAATATTTCTTATAAATAGATTAAATAAATTTATAGACTATAAAAGTAAGATTTATAGACTATTTAAAAATTTATAGGCTATTAAAAGTTATAGACTATTAAAAGCTATAGACCATTAAAAAGATATTATATAATTTTGAAAACATTATTGTAATTTTCAAAATTTATAATTTAAAATAAAATAATTTGCAAATATTTTCTATTTATATCCAATATTGGATATATCCATTTTAAATTATATCATATATAAACCTTTTGAAAAAAAGTATTTAAATCTAAATAAAATTTATATTTGTTAAAAAAGCATGTTAAAAATTAAGTTAAAAGTCTATGATTTAAAAGAATGCACTGTTAAAAAAGAAAAAAAATTAAAATACTCTAAAATCCACTACAACATGACTAACACCAGGAGAATATTTTTTAATTAGAGTAGTATCTAATAGTTCAATCTTTTTATCTGGTGCAATTTCTTTTATTCTCTTTAATGGGCGAGTATGAATTAATTTATCTGGAGTCGTTTCATGATAATGCAGGATGCCCCCTTCTTTTAAACTATCAATGGCTGATTTTAAAAAATGATGAGTAGTTTTAATATATCCCATAATAACCCTATCAAGATAATAATTCTTAGCTAAAATAGAAGAATCACCTAAAATAGGTTTTATTTTATCATATAAATTGTTTAAATAAATATTTTCTTTTAAATAATAAAAAGAATCAGGATTAATTTCAATGGCTATTATTTGTTTTGGGTTTGAATATTTAGCTATTGGAATTGAAAAATAACCAATTCCAGCAAACATATCTAAAATTTCTTCACCATCTTTGACTTGTTTAGCTATTCTAACACGTTCATTAATATTTCCTTTAGACCACATTACTTTAGATAAATCTAATTTAAATAAGCAACCATTTTCTTTATGAATTGTTTCAGTATTAGAACCAGCTAAAATTTCTATGTTTGGTTTTCTTAACTGTCCATGGATTTTGTTGATTTTAATAATTGTTTTAACATTATGTTTAGTTAATAAATCATTAATATCATTTGGATACTTATCTAAGACTAAAATTTCCCCAATTTTTTTGTACTTCATATTATCAATTATAAACTCTTTAAAATAATAAACATATTAAAAAAACATAAAAAGAATTAAAAAAACATAAAAAAGATATTATTTTAACCTTTCAAGAGGCAGATTTTAGTGAACTATTTTTACAAAAAATCTTTTGTTAAACCATGAATTTATTATTTCAATGTCTAAATATTTTTTTTATAAACTGTATCTCTATGACCTGCTTTAATAATGCTAATTATCTTTTTATTTTCAATAATTTCATAAAATATTCTATAATTACCTTTTTTTTACTTCTAATGTGTTTAAATTGCCTGATAATAGCTTAAATGAATAAGGATTGTTTTCAATTTCTTTAATTCCTTTTAAAATGATGGTTGCAGTTTGTTTGTCTTTTTTAGATAAAAGTTCTATATAATTTCTAAATCTACCAGAATAGTTAACTTATATTCTTTCAAGCAAACTACTCCTTAAATTTATAAATCTATTCCTAAATTTTTTGCAAAATCATTTATATCCATTTCTACAAAGTCACCATTGTCCATTTCTTTTTTAATTTCAGCTATTTCTTCTGCAAGTTCTTGACATTCTTCTGAAATTTCACTGAAATTTAAAATATAATCTCCATTATCCAGATGTTTCCATTTAACTATTTTTTTTCCTTTAATTTTATCTAATATTTCTTGTGGAACTTCAATTTGATTGCTTTTTAAAATTGATTCAATTACCATTTATAACACCATTTAATATTATATGCTTTTATTTATTTAAATTTTATTATTTATATGCAAAGCTGTCAGCATAAGAAAAATATTTTTCAAAACATCATTACTTTCATAAAAAAAATTAAATTAAATTAAAATTGAAATTGAAATTTTTTATAAATGAACTTTTAATTAGTAATAACTATCATGAAAATTATATTTAAAATTCCTTAACTTGACATAATTGATTAAGAACAACAAAATACTTTAATAAAAAAAAATATATTTAAATTTATATTATAATTGATTAATATACTTAATATCCTATTCAAAATATATAAAAATTGAACTAAATAAGTTCTTTGGAAATGTAATTTAACTAAAAAATTATAGCTAGAAATAATAAAATTAATAAATCTAGTAAAATTAGTAAAAATTAATAGAATAAAAGATTAATAAAAATAATAAAATTTAATAAAAATAATAAAATAATAATATTAATAATATTAATAATAATGTTAATAATAATAAACAATTTAAATATATATTAAAGTGATAAAATGAGAGTACTTTTAATTCATTCTGATTATTTAAAATATCAAACTAAAAACAAGACTAAAATAGCTGAAGAAATAGATGAAGAAAAAAAAGAAGGATTTTTTGAAGAATCATTAGTTGTCTTTTCAGCTGTAGAAAAGGAAGATGAAAATAAAGAAAAACAGGTTGTAAAAAACCTTGTTAAAGAAATAATTGCTGTTCAAGAAGATATTAAAGCAAAAAATATTATAATTTACCCTTATGCCCATTTATCCTCTTCTTTAAGTTCCCCTAAAGTGGCCATTAAAATTTTAAAAGATTTGGAATCTAAGTTAAGTGAAGAGGATTTTGATGTATTTAGGGTGCCATTTGGTTGGTATAAGTCATTTGAAGTATCCTGTAAAGGACACCCATTATCTGAACTTTCAAGAACCATTAATGGAGAAAAAGATGGTGATGATGAAAGTGATGATGAAATAAGTTTTGGTAAAGATCCACGATTTATAATTCTTGATAATGATAAATTAATTGCTCCAGAAGATTATAAATATAAAAATAAAGATTTAAAACACCTTATTGACTATGAACTTAAAAATACATCTCCAACTAATAAAGAACCACCTCATGTTAAATTAATGAAAGAAAAAGAGCTATGTGATTATGAATTTGCATCAGATGTTGGTCATTTAAAATGGTTCCCTAAAGGAAAACTTGTAAGAGAGCTTTTAATTGATTATGTTTACAATTTAGTTGTGGAAAATGGAGCAATGCCTATAGAAACACCTATTATGTATGATTTAGAGAACAATGCCATTAATGAACATGCAGCTAAATTTGGTGAGAGGCAATACAAAATACAAACTAAAAAAGAATTGATGTTAAGATTTGCCTGTTGTTTTGGTGCTTTTAGAGTATTATCAGAGCCATTTTTAACATGGAAAAACCTTCCAGCAAGAGTATATGAATTATCTACCTACAGTTTTAGATATGAAAAAAGAGGAGAGGTTGTAGGTTTAAAACGTTTAAGAGGATTTACAATGCCAGATTGGCATACTGCATGTGCAGATATGAATCAAGCATTAATTGAATTTGAAAAACAAGTAGCCATTTGTTTTAAAACTGGTGTTGATTTAAAAATAAACTATGAAATTATTTTTAGAGCCACAGAAGATTTTTATGAAGAAAACAAACAATGGATGCATAATGTAGCTAAATCTATAAATAAACCATTGGTTTTAGAATTAATTCCTGAAAGAAAACATTATTGGGTATGCAAAATGGATTTTGCAGCCATTGATGCATTAGGAAGACCTATTGAAAATCCTACTGTCCAAATCGATGTTGAAAGTGGTAAAAGATTTGGAATTACTTATTTAGGAGAAGATGGAGAGGAACATTATCCTATAATTCTTCATGACAGCCCTACTGGAAGTATTGAAAGAGTTATTTGTAGCTTACTTGAAAAAACAGCCATTGAAATCAATGAAAAGCCACCTATGCTTCCACTTTGGTTATCTCCAACACAAGTGAGAATAATTCCAATTGGAGAAGCACATCTTGATTTTGCAAGTGAAATAGCTAAAAAATTAGAAAATAAAAATATCCGTGTTGACATTGATGATAGAGATGATAGAATAGGTAAAAAAATAAGAAACAGTGGAAAAGAATGGATTCCATACACAATAGTTATTGGAGATAAAGAATTAAATAGTGATACTTTTAATGTGTCTATAAGAGAGAAAAAAGATAAAAAAGACATGACTTTAGAGGATTTAGTAAGTGAAATACAGATTTCAACTGAAGGACTTCCATTTAAAAAATTAACTCTTCCAAAAACTCTTTCAAAGAGAATTAATTTCCAATAAACCATTGAATTTTAATAAACTATTAAATTTCAATAAATATCCAATTATTGTAAAAATAATTTTATATCTCTACTTAAGGATACAATGGTAAATTATATAAAACATCCCAGAATAAAAGAAAATACTGCTGAAAAAAGATTGTATCAACAAGTATTAGCAGCAAATGTATTAAAAAAAGGCAACACCATGATAGTTGCACCAACAGCTTTGGGAAAAACATTAATAGCTATTTTAGTTGCTGCTGAAAGATTAAAACAAATGAAAGACTCAAAAATTCTTATTTTAGCTCCAAGCAAGCCATTGACCCTCCAACACGAAGAAAGCTTTAGACATTTTTTAAATGTTCCAATATCTTCTATTACTGGCACAGTAAAAGTGGAAGATAGGAAAATAATATGGGAAGAATCTCAAGTTATATGTGCAACTCCCCAAACTGTTGAATCTGACTTATTAAACAAAAGATATTCACTTGAAAATATTTCATTGATTGTTTTTGATGAAGCTCATCATGCTACAGGCTCATATTCATATGTTTACCTTGCTGGAAGATATATTCAGGAGAATAAATCCCCTTTGATTTTAGGTTTAACTGCTTCACCAGGTTTTGAAAAAGAAAAAATTCAAACTGTTTGTGAAAACCTTTTTATTGAAGACATTGTAATAAAAACTGAAGAGGACAGTGATGTTAAACCATATTTTAATCCTATTGAAATAGATTGGATTAAAGTTAAAATGAGTAAAGAACTTGAAAAAATTAAAGAATCATTAGATAAGTCCTTAAAACCTCGTTTAAAAGGATTAAAATCCATGAATGTAATAAAAAGCATCTCAGTAGGTAAAAAAGAAATTTTAAATGCAAGGACAGTTGTTCAAAGAAGAATAGCTCATTCTTCTAATCCACCAAAGGAATGTTTCAATGCAATTTCAATAATTACATCAGTAATTAATATTCAGCATGCTTTAGAACTTCTTGAAACTCAAGGAATACACACATTGGTTAAATATCTAAATAGCTTAAAACAGAAAAATACAAAAGCAGCTAAAGGTTTATTGGCTGATACAAATTTTTCAAAGGCTGTTTCATTAACTGAAAGAGCATATAGAAATGGCTTTGAACATCCAAAACTAAGAGTATTAATAGAAATTTTAAAAGAAGAGTTAAATATTACTGATGATAAGCAATTAAAATTTAATGAAAATAAAATAAATAAAAATGAAACAAACCAAAATGAGATAAATAAAAATGAAACAAAGCAAAATAAGGCAAATAAATCTAGAATAATAGTTTTCACTCAATACAGAGATACATTAGAAATTATTCATGAAAAATGTCAAAAAGAAAAAATAAATTCTGTTGAATTTTTTGGTCAAGCAGCCAAGAATGGTAAAAAAGGTTTAAAGCAAAAAGAACAAAAAGAAATAATAAAAGACTTTAAAAATGGAATATACGATGTTTTAATATCAACAAGTGTTGCAGAAGAAGGTATTGATATACCATCGGTTGATTTAGTAATTTTATATGAACCAGTCCCTTCAGAAGTTAGAATGATACAAAGAAGAGGACGAACAGGACGAAAAGCACTTGGAAAGATGAAAGTTCTTGTTACGGAAAAAACAAGAGATGAAGCATACTACTACTCCAGCAGATACAGAGAAAATAAAATGAAAGATTATCTAAGTAAAGAAGATTTAGATGGTATAAAATTAAAGCCATTTGAGAATCCAGAAATTAAAAAAGATTATGAAAAAAAGCCAAACACCATTTATGATAAAATAAATCAAGAATTAGAAGAAAATGATAAATTAGATTTAAAAGAGCAAAGAGTAGTGGTTTATGCTGATTCAAGAGAATCTAGTTCTAAAGTTTTAAAGTCATTGGACTATTTAAAAGTTAATATTATCATTAAATCAATGACTGTTGCTGATTATCAAGTTAGTCAAGATGTAGCTATTGAAAGAAAAACTACTAAAGATTTTATTGATTCAATTATTGATAAACGTCTATTTAAACAAGCTAAAAGAATGAAAGAAGAATTTAAAAAGCCAATTATGATTCTTGAAGGCGATGATTTATATGGTGGATTTCTATCTCCTGAAGCAATACGAGGCTCAATAGCTTCAATTTCTCTTGACTATGGGATTAGTATTATTCCATCTAGAAATCCTGAAGACACTGCTGCTTTGATTAGAAGAATGGCTATTAGAGAACAAAAAAATGAAAAAGTTGAAATATCAATAAGAACCGAGAAAAAACCATTAAATACCATTGATCAGCAACATTACATAGTTGAATCTCTTCCAGGAATTGGTCCTGTTAATGCTAAAAAACTTCTTGAAAGTTTTTCATCTATAAAAAATATAATTAATGCAGATAAATCTCAGTTAATGGAAGTCGATGGAATTGGAGATAAAATGGCTGATAACATAATTAATGTAGTTGAAAGCGAATATAAAAAAATAAATAGAAAATAAATAGGAAAATAAATAGAAAAGATTTTTAACTAAAAAAACAAAAAAAATTAAGTATTTAAAACCAAAAAGTCTTAACTTGACAGAATTATAAAAATACAACTTTAAGCTTAATATTTTTTCATATTTGATACTTTCAAAAAAAAATTAGTCTATTGCTGATGACTTTAAAAGTTTTAAGTTAAAATCAATTTTTGAATTTTTTTAAATTTTAGGGTTGTTTACCTCTAAATTATTCTTTTTTATTTTACTATATTATTTTAATAACTTTTTTTAAAAGTAGAAATAAAAAATTTGAGAAACATTACAAAGAAAAGATATTTTTTCTTAAATATATTTTCAGAATTTATTAATATTTTCATCGATTTTAAACATAAAAATAATAAAATAATAATTATTCAATTATTTAAAACTGAAACATTTTAATTGAAAAATTAATTAAAAATAGTATAGGTTTTTATCAGGGTGTCTGAAAACCCATGAAAAAATATGGATTAAAATCCCCTAAAATTTTAAATTGAATAGTAAATAAAACTACTTTAGTAAAAGTACAATTGTATAATTTTGTAAATTTAAATTAAAGGTCAATTAAATCGAAATATTTAAATATAGTGAAATATACATTATTATTTAGTGATTACAATGAATATTCCACTAAATCCAATTTAAATGACCTTATCGGAATTTGTTTTCCAAAGTAGTTAAACTTATCGACTCTAGACAATTTCAACAGGAATTAGCTAAAAATAAGCTAAATAGTATTAAAAACATTGAATCATGTTAAATAGCTTTATTATATTCATTTTTCAAATTATTCGTCTATAATATTTTTAACCAAATAAAAAAAACTCTGAAAACCTTAAAAATTTTTAAATAGCTAAAAAAAATAAGTTACAATCATTGAAAAATTTTTAATTAATGTTTTAATTAAATTTTACTCATTTCTATAAAATATAAATTGAAATTTATATTAAAATACAATTATATTAAAATTATATTAAAAAATCAAAATTTATATTAAAATATAATTATATTAAAAAATTACTAAAACAAAAGCTAAAAAAAGTAAAACATTAAATATACTTTATATTAAATAGCAATATTACAACAGTATTAAAAAAAAGAATTAAATAAGGAAACTTTAAAATGGCTAATAAAAATCAAATAAAATTATTTCAAAACTACAAAATAAGAAGTGTTTGGAAAGATGAAGATGAAGAATGGTATTTTTCAGTTATAGATGTTGTAGGAGTACTTAGTGAAAGTAAAAATCCCAATAATTACTGGAAAGTATTAAAACATAGGCTTAAAAAAGAAGGAAGTGAGATGGTTACAAATTGTAACCAACTGAAATTAAAATCTACAGATGGTAAATTTTATAAAACAGATGTTGCAAATGCAGAACAGTTATTCAGAATAATTCAAACCATACCCTCACCAAAAGCAGAACCATTCAAACTATGGCTAGCAAAAGTAGGACAAGAAAGACTAGACGAAATAGCAGACCCACAACTAGCAATAGAAAGAGCAATAAGCAACTATAGAAAAAAAGGCTACAGTGAAGACTGGATAACACAAAGACTAAAAACAATAGAATCAAGAAAAGATCTTACTGGAGAATGGAACCGAGCAGGAGTCAAAGAAGGAATTGAATATGCAATTTTAACCAATGAAGTAACCAAAGCATGGTCAGGAATGACAACAAAAGAATATAAAAAATACAAAGAACTTAAAAAAGAAAACCTAAGAGATAACATGAGCAATGCTGAATTAGTTCTAAACATGGGCTGTAAGTATCCACCACTGAAATATCTAAATCTGAAAATCCTAAAGGATTTAGTGAGAGCAAAAATATTGCTAAAAGAGGAGGAAATATTGCAGGAACTGCTCGTAAAAATTTAGAACAGCAAACAAAAAAACCAGTAATAACAAAACGAAATGCTGATGATCCTGAATTATTAGATAATAAAAAACACATTTAAATAATATAGAAAACGATTTAGAATAGAATCCAGCTACAAACTAATAAATCAAGCACGAACACACCCCACTACAAAAAAACTAGCACTAAGACTACTATACATAGGACTAGGTCTTCTACTAATCAACATCTGGATCTACATCCAATGGACACAACTCAGCACACCACAACAAGGCGGATGCCAAAAAGCAACTTGGACATTCAAAAACATGCTAAAACAAATCAACCGAACAATCAAAGAAAAACTAGGATTCAACAACAAAATAACAATCTAAAAAACAACAAACCCACAAAAAAACCTAAAAATACACATAAAAAACCTAAAAACCAAACCCAAAAAACAACATAACATAAAAAAACCAATTATAGTGAAAGACAAAAATTTTTTAAGTAATATGATTTATATTTGTATTTTTAATTTTACGAGTTTTTTGTCGTGTAAATGTAGAAATAATGTCTAAATAATTCTTTTAAATAAGTATCATTTTCGATATATTTTGTGGATAATTTATGCTTTACAGAGTACCATACTCTTTCTATAGGGTTTATATCTGAAGAATATTTTTCTAAAAATACTAATTTAATATTTAGT
>NZ_LWMV01000033.1 GCF_001639295.1 Methanobrevibacter curvatus
ACATTTAAAAAATAAAAATACTAATTAAAATAAACTATTATTTTATGTAAATGATAAATAATTAATAGTATTTTCTTATATTTTTTGGATTTATTCCATATTTTTTAATCTTTTTTTTTATTTAATTTTATGATTTATACCATTATTTAAAATTCATTTTTATCCATCAAATGTTCATATGCGTATTTTTCTATGGAATCTTCAATTTCTTTTAAGAGTTTACTGTTGTCATGGTTTTTAACTTTGCTTAATTCTTTTTTGTATTGATCTAAATTATTAAAGAAGTTTTCAGCTGTTTTTATGTCAAAATCTCTTGTCATTATTCCATATCCCAATTTTTCAACATAATATCCATTTAACAGCTGCTCAAAATTACCTTTTGCAGGAATACTATAAATTGGTTTTTTTAGATAAATAGCTTCACTAATAAATGTAAATCCTCCATTAGCTATTACTGCCTTTGAATCTTTCATGTCATCGTAAATTTTATCTTCATTGAATTTTCTAAATCTAAGATTGCCATCAAATTTATCTTGGTTATATCCGTAAATTATAAATTTTCTATTTAGCTTTTTTAAAGATTTAATTAGTTTTTCATTAGATGGGGATGTTTGATACACAAAAATATAATCTTTTACACTTGTTTCTAAGCTTCTAATTTTTTCTCTAATAACTGGAGGATAAATAACTGCTTTTTCTGGGTTTTTTACTTTAGGGTGGAAAAAACTTGTAAGAATATATTTTTTTGGTTTTATTAAATAGGATTTTATAACTCCTTTAGCCTTCAACATTTCTCTTTGAGCTTCTGGAGGATAGTCTATCATTGTTTTTGTAATCATATGTATATTATCAACACTTAAAAGTGGAATATTCAAAATTTTACTTAAAATATTTGAATAGTTTTCAAAATCAGTTATAATTATATTTGGATGATATTTTTTAGCTTTTTTGTATAATGTTTCATATCCTTCTTTTAAATTATTTGGAGCAACTTTCACAGCATTTAAAAAAGTTTTAGTATTTTTTACTTTATTGTTTTCATAAACAGTATTAAATCCACCTATTTCAAAAACATTGTCAAATTTAACTTTTAAGTATTTGTATGCTCTGTCACTTGCAAATATCCAGATATTATATTTTTTTAATAAATGCTCTATAATTACAGCACTTCTAATGGCATGTCCCATTCCTTCCCCACATACAGCATAGAAAATTCTTTTTTTATCACTTATAATAGCTTTTTGAGATTTTACTGGTAAATTATTTCCTGGAAATATAGGCTTTGTTTTAGTTTCTTTTTTACTTTCTTTATTTTCTTTTTTATTTTCTTTTGTTCCCATGATTAATTGTGCATTGTTTTTTTCATCAATTGATAAAATAGCTTTTTGGCTTTTAAGGATTTCTATTTTTTTAATAATTTCATTTTCTTCAATGGGATCTCCTTCATGACCAAAAAAATATTCTAATTCGTCAGCATGTGTCCGTATTCCTCTTAAATCATTAAATGTGCTTTTACTGTATTGTTTAAGGAGTTTTTTAAGTCCTTCTTTTTCTAATCTTCTAGTAGAAACACCTATTTTGCTGCTTCTAAGTACTTTAAAGTTATGATTTTTTGCTATTCTTTCAATATAATCTGTGTCTTCCCCAAAACTTAAATTTTTATCAAATCCATTGTGTTTATCATGTATTTCTTTTTTTGTGATAATACCATAACAACCAGCACCGTGAGGCTTTATTTTTTCAAAAATAATCATAAATGTGTTGGCAATATCATGTAAAATCTTATCTCTTTTGCTTTTACTTAAAGGATTCATTAAAGTTATTCCAATATCAACATTTTTGCTTTCAAATTCATCTACAACTTTTTTTAGGTAATTGTTGCTTAATTTTAAATCTGAATCTAAAAATAATAAAATTTCTCCCTTGGCTATTTCAGCACCTTTGTTTCTACCAATTCCTGGCATTCCACCTTTTATGATTTTACAGTTATATTTTTTAGCTATTTTGATTGTTCTATCTGTTGAGTTTGCATCAGCTATTATAACTTCATAATCATCAAATTTTTGGGATTTAATACTTTTTAACAGTGTTGGAAGATATTCTTCTTCATTGTATGTTGGAATAATAATACTGACTTTCATAGTATCAAAATAAAACAGTTTTTTTTTTAAAACTATTTATGGTTTTAATTATTTAGTAATTATTAACTATTTTAAATATCTACTTATTCTAAAATTTTAAATAAATTTACTATAATTTATTTTATTATTAATTAACTTATTTATTTTATTATTAATTAATTTATTTATTTTATTATTTATTTTTTTATTTAATTTTTATTATTAATCATTTCATTTTTTATTTTAGTTATTTCATTTTTTTTTTTTTTTTTTTTAAATATATGGGTTTTGAAAAAGCAATTAATTAATGTATTTGAAAAAGATAAAAATAATATGATAGTTTGCCTTAATTATATCCTATTTTATAAAAATCTTTAATTTTAGTATGTATTAAATCAATAATTTTATTTATTATTAAATTCTTAATTTTATTTATATTAATTATTTTATTTACATTTTTTTTACACTTTTTACATTTTTTTATTATAGAAATGTGGTTTTATGAAAACAATGGAATGGAAAGACAATCGACTGGTTTTAATTGATCAAACGAAATTGCCTGATGAATTGAGTTACTTTACATGTAAAACTTATGAAGATGTTATAATAGCTATTAAAACAATGGTAGTCCGTGGAGCTCCAGCTATTGGGGTTGCAGCTGCTTTTGGAATGGCTCTTGGATATTTGGATGGTGAAAATTTAGAAAATGTTGGAAAAAAACTAAAAGCATCTCGTCCAACTGCTGTAAATTTATTTTGGGCTGTAGATAGGATATTAATATCAGATAATCCTTTAGAAGAAGCTAAAAAAATGTATATTGAAGATATTGATACTAATTTAGCTATTGGGCGATATGGTGCTGAAATAATTGAAAAAGGAGATACTATTTTAACTCATTGTAATGCTGGTGCCCTTGCATGTGTAGATTATGGAACTGCACTTGGTGTTGTTAGAACTGCACATCATCAAGATAAAGATATTAAGGTAATCTGCGATGAAACGCGCCCACGTGGACAAGGAGCAAGATTAAGTGTATGGGAAATGCAACATGAAGGCATTCCAGTTAAATTAATTCCAGATGTAGCTAGTGGATATCTTATGATGACTCATAAAATTAATAAAGTGGTAATAGGAGCAGACAGAGTTGCATTTGATGGAATTGTAAACAAAGTTGGCTCATTTTTGGTTGCTTTGGCTGCTAAAAGATTTCATATTCCTTTTTATGTTGCAGCACCACTTTCAACTTTTGATCATGAGATTTCAATTTATGATACAGAGATAGAAGAAAGAAGTCCTGATGAAGTTTTATACTATGGAGGATGCCGAATAGCTCCAAAAAATACTGAAGTTATTAACCCTGCTTTTGACATTGTGCCAGATGATTTAATTACAGGAATAATTACAGAAAAAGGTATTATACATCCAAAGAAATTTAAAGAGTTTTTTATTAACTTAAAATAATTTTGATTTTTATTAATATTTATTTTAATCTTTCTTAATTTTTTGTTTTTTTATAAAAAACCTTAAATTAAATAGATTTTGATTAAATACTAAGTAAAATTAAGTAATATTATGTAACAAAGTATATATTATTAAAAATGGTTATATTTATGGAATCTGAATATATATTAAACAATTATGTTTTAGAAAAGTTAGTAGCAAAAAGTGAATTAAATAATTTCAGATGTGCATCTGACGATTTAACAGATTTTTTAAAAAATGATGCTTTAAAACAACAAGAACAAAATTTAAACATTACTCAACTTATTACATGTGATAAGGAAATTATTGGATATTATTCTTTATTAACTGACAGTATAGAGTTGAAAAACATAAGAGACACTGATTCAAAAAATATAATAAAAGAAAAGCTACCAAAAAATAAAAAATTACCTGCTATAAAAATAGGTAGATTTGCAATAAGTGAAAAATATTCCAGTCAGGGTATTGGAAGCCAAATACTAAAAAATCTTATATTTAATCTAATAAAAATATCAGAAAAAATCGGTTTTAGATACATAATTGTTGATGCTTATGCAAAAGCCTATTACTTTTATGTTAAAAAAAATAACTTTGTTAATTTAAAAAAAGACGATAAAAAATTAGAAAAAATAGATAAAATAATAGAAACTGATCCAGAATATACATTTTTTTTATATATGGATATAAGTAAAATTAAAAGTTAATCTGGAAAAGGAACAACTCGTTTCAAAGATGCTAAATCTTTTGCGATCTTTAAATCTTCTTTTGTTGGTGGTTCTTCCATTTTTTTCAAAAAATCGTAGGCTTCTTTACCTTCTAAAGATGGAGTATCTATTATTTTTTTTGCCATATTTTTCATCCCTAAAAAATTTATATTAATTTATAAATATGTATATTTACTATGTAATTATTACCATATAAATTTATCTCTCAAATTAAAAAACTTGAATAGCTTAATAAATTTAAATATCTTTTATATGGGTTTATGTTCTAATATTTTAATAATTTATCCCATCAAATATTTTATAAATTATATTGTTAAGACAATTTAATTTTCATATTTTTTATTTAAGTATAGTATTTTGATAATTTTTTATCAGCATTTTCTTTAGTGAAATTCCAGTTTATTTTGCATTTATTTTCATTTCTGTAGTTCTGA
>NZ_LWMV01000034.1 GCF_001639295.1 Methanobrevibacter curvatus
ATTAAGCTTTTTTAAAAATTAAAACTAATTTCATCTGTACTTTTAGAAAATCATAATATAATTGTCTCAAAACATCTTGAACAATTTATTAAACTCTTAATTTTTTCATATAAATCAGACACCCTGTTATAGTAATATTAATGATTTAATGATTAATATAATTTTCCTATTGTTTAGAAATGAAAAATAATTTTTTGAATAGATTTTCCTTTATTTTATCTTTTCACAAATATGTCTCTTTTCAAGATAATTATATTTGTTTTATTAAAAAATTATAAAAAAATAAAAATAATTACTTACCCCCTCTACTCGAATATTAAAACTTAAAAAATACTTTAAAGAAAAAATAAAATAGAATAGAAGTAAATGAAAGCAAATAATAAGAAAATAGAATAAGAATAATATAAAAACATTATAAAGATTAAAAAAAGATGTCTAAAAATTAATAAAACTAATAAAAAAATTATGAAAATATATTTTTCATATATTGATTTTTTTATATTGATGTGTTTTTTCTTAATGATAATTTTCATTGCATAATTTATCGAAATCTTCAATTTTACTTCTTATTTCATGTGCCCTTTCCAATTTCTAAGCTTCTTTGAATTTTTTTATCTGAAATGAAGTTATAAATAACTCCACTATTTTTAGTTAAAAATTCTTAAAATTAAAGGAAATGCTTAAGAAAATCGCCTATTTTATAAATAGCTAAGCCACTGCCAAAAAAATATATAAGCTAAAAACAATATATTTCATATAAATGATACCTAAAAACCATCCACGATATAATTCATTGATTGAAAGGGAAAAAATTAAAGATGCAATGAAAAAATCTTACTTAGCAGAAAGTGGAATGATTGCTCATGGAAGAGGAGAAGCATTTGATTATTTAATAGAAGAAAAAACAAGTAAAACTGCTGAAATGGCTATTAAAGCAAGCCTAGCAATGTTATTATTATCTGAAAACCCTGTAATTTCAATTAATGGAAATAGTACTGCCTTAGCCATTGACCAAATAATTGAATTATCTAAAAAAATTAATGCTAAAGTTGAATTAAATCTTTTTTATAGAACAGATAAAAGAGTCAAAATTATTAAAGAACTATTTGAAAAAAAAGGATTTAATAAATTATTAGGAACCGATCCCTATAACTTAAAATATATAAATGGCTTAGAAAGCCCAAGAGCAACTGCAAGTAAAGAAGGAATTTATTCTGCAGATACCATATTAGTTATGTTAGAAGATGGTGATAGAACAGAAATTTTAGCCCAAAATGGAAAATTTATAATAGCTATTGATTTAAATCCTCTTTCAAGAACTGCACAAATGGCTAATATTACAATAGTTGACAATATAACTAGAACTATTCCTTTAATGATTAAAATATCTGATAATTTAAAAAATAAAACTGAAAAAGAGTTAAATAAAATTATTAATGATTTTTCAAATGAAAAAAATCTGAATGATTCTCTTGAATTAATAAGAGGGAAATTCAAATAATTTTTAAACATATAATAATTTTTAAATGTGTACTTTTTAATTTATAATTAATCAAAATGTTATAAAGAGTTTAAAAATAAATATAAACTAAATATAAAATAAATTAAAATAAATATTAATAAATTATTAACTAAATAATTAAATAAATTATAAAAAAATTCTTAACTAGATTACTAAATAATTATTAAAATAATATAAAAAAGTGTTATTATGAAAGTAATGGGGATTTCTGGACTTCCAGGGTCAGGAAAAAGTTTAATATCTGAAATGGCTAAAGAAAAAGGAGCCATCATTGTAAATATGGGAGATTGTGTTAGAGAAGAAGCAACTAAACGAAATTTATCATTAGGAGAAACAGCCATTGAATTAAGAAAAGAACAAGGCGATTTTGTTGTTGCTAAATTAACAATAAAAAAGTTGAAATCTCTTGAAAGCCCATATAAAAATACATTATACATCATTGAAGGAATAAGAAGTCCTTATGAAGTTGAATTATTTAAAGAAAATTTTAAAGACTTTTTAATTTTATCTGTATATGCAAGCCCTAAAACACGATTTAAAAGAGTAATAAATAGAAATAGAGAAGATGACTTTAATAAAATTGAAAATTTTAATAAAAGAGATAAAAGAGAGTTAGATTTTGGCATAGGAACAGTTATTTCTCTTTCAGACTATTTAATTGTTAATGAAAGCAATTTAGAAGAATATGAAGAAAAAATAGAGATGTTTTTTAATAAAAAAGAGGATAAATTTTATAAATAATATGAAAAATTTATAAAATAATTAAAAGATAATATTAAAATTATTTTTAATATATAATAATTATTTTTAATATAAATATTTAATATAAATATTTAATATAAATATTTAATATATAAATAATCTATAAATTTATAAGATTTTGTAAATTTATAAGATTTTATCTAAGTTATAAGATGTTAATATGAAAAAAAATATGGATTTAAATATTTCATCAAAAAATAAAGATACCATAATTCCAGAATATAATTTAACTGGTGATATCCTTTCATTTTTAACATGTAACCTTCAATATAGATATCAAAATAGAGAATCTCTTCCACCATCAAGACCTCTTCAATTGTGGTTTGGAGAATTTGTTCATGGAGTTATGGAACAAGCTTACACAGAATGGAATTTAAATAAAACACCCTTTCCTTGGAATTGGAAAAAAACTATAAGACCAATTGAAGAAAAAATAGAAGAAA
The DNA here is from genome assembly GCF_001639295.1 of Methanobrevibacter curvatus. Taxonomy (GTDB): domain Archaea; phylum Methanobacteriota; class Methanobacteria; order Methanobacteriales; family Methanobacteriaceae; genus Methanoflexus; species Methanoflexus curvatus. The sequence goes on from NZ_LWMV01000034.1 coordinate 2,728, forward strand.
GAATGGAAACTAGAGGACTTTATCCCCCTCATCCAAGATATTACAGTTCATATAAACTACTAGACAAAAAAACTAATGAAAATATATACAATAAAAATCCAAAAAAAAGAATTATTAGTACACGTATTGAAGAAATGTTAAATCTCTGGGGAAAAGAGCTATTTCCATTAATGAGTGATGTAGAGGTAAAAATTAAAGCATTACGAAAAATGCCTAATTTTAAAGAAGATAATGAATCTGTAGAAGACATTTTAACTAATGATGGTTCAAATAATAAATATTTAAAAAATGATGATTTGAATAATAAATATTTAAAAAATGATGATTTGAATAATAATGATTTAAGTGATTATGATTTAAATGATAGAGATTTATATGAAATTAATAAAAACAGAAAGAGGTTTAGCTATTATTCAATTAGTGGTGTAGTAGATGTAATTAGTTCACTAAATTGTGATAAGGCTAATATTAATTCAACCCACATGGATCAAAATTTAGTAATAAAATATCTTAAGAAAAATAAAGAAATAGACAAAATTTTAAAAAATCCACAAATAAGGAATTCAGAGGTTTATAGACATGTTGATGAAGATTTTGATATTGAAATAAATAATAAAAATCAAATAAATAATAAAAATTATACAGAAAATAATGAAAAAAACAAACTAGAAAATGGCTTAAAAAGTGATTTGCAAAGTAATTTAGAAAATGAATTTGAAATTATAATAGATTACAAAGGAATGATGAGACCAAAATTTAATTCAAAAAGATGGAAAGAGCATGAAGATCAAATTTTAACCTACAGTTGGCTAAGAAGTAGATTAAACACTTCAAAGCCAATAATAGCTGGAATTATATTTTATATAAATGAGTTACTACCTTCAGCCATTGATTTAAAGTATATGAAAAAAAATATTCATGAATACGATATTAAAGCAAAAAAAATGGATTTAAGAAAGGTTTTAAATTGGGACGACAAACAAAAAAAATTAGATGTGGATTCTGATTATGTGGACACATTTCCAGTACTTTCAGAGAACTTTAGATTAGATAGATCCATAAGAGTCATAAAAATAGATGAAACAGCTATTAATAAATCTTTAAAAACTTTTGACAATGTTGTGAGTGAGATTGAAAAATCAATATATAAAGAATCCATTAGCCATTCAATAAAATACTCTTGGAAACCTATTATAAACCCACAAACATGTGACGTCTGCGATTTTAAAACATTTTGTAGCAAATATAAAATTAAAAAACAGGAGTTTGAAATACCCTAAGCTAAAAAAAACACCTATCATTAAAAAAATTAAATGTTTCAAAAAAAAAACTAATTGTTATTAAGCAACCCAATCTGCTTTTTTAACAGTGATATTTCCATTTTTGTCAGTTTTTGCATTTTTCATTATTCTTTTTGGATTGGTCTTATCAACTTTATCTTCTCTTGTTAAATTAACATTATCAACAATGTATTGAGTTTCATCAAGTTCTGGAATAGTCTCTAAAGTCTTTGAAAACTCTTCTAATATTTTTTCTGCATCTTCTTTAATTTCCATGTAAAACACCTTAGTAATTAATAATATAAATAATTTATATTTCCTTCTATATTAATATATGTAAATTTTTAAGAAAATTTAATTTAAAATTTGTTTTTTTTTATAAATTTCTTAATCTAATTTAAAATATCAATAAAATAAGAAAAGCTATTTAAATAGCTAAATAAATATAATTATATAAAAATATTTAAAAATAATGAATACATTTAAATTTTAAAATAATTAATTGTTTAAATATTAAAATTAATAAAAGCATTTCTTATAAATTAAAATGCTTCATTTTTTAAATAGCTTTTGATCAAACTTTTTCTAAAAGTTTGTTTTAAATAGCTTTTGATCAAACTTTTTCTAAAAGTTTGTTTTAAATAGCTTTTGATCAAACTTTTTCTAAAAGTTTGTTTTAAA
>NZ_LWMV01000035.1 GCF_001639295.1 Methanobrevibacter curvatus
CATAATTTACAGTACTAGTTGAACCAACATTACCTGCAAGATCTTTAGAATAATATTGAACATTATAAGCACCTTCAACCAAATACAAAACTGTAGACTTTGACTTAGAACTCCAAGCACCATTATTGATCCTGTAATAAATAGTAGGATTAGGATCCAAATTATCTTTAGCAGTTAAGTTTACAGATTTAAAAGAAGTATATTGACCACCAACCAGATTATTAGAAACTGTCGGAGCATTTAAGTCTATATTGTATTTTACAGTAACAGTAGTTCCTACATTGCCTGCTGCATCTTTAGAGTAATACTGAATCGTGTGTGTACCTCCAGCTAATGATAGAGTAACAGTTTTTGATTTATTGAGCAGTGCTCCATTGTTAACTTTATAGTATAACATTGGATTAGAATCTAAATTATCATTAGCAGTTAAAATTACTGATTTTGATACATTATACCATCCAGCAGCTAAATTAGTAGAAGCTCTTGGTTTAACATTATCAATATAATAATTTACCGTTTTCCAACTTTCTAAATTGTTATTGTTATCAACTGCTCTATATACAAGAGAATGAGAACCTGCAGGTAAGCTTATAGTAACGGTTTTTGCTTTAGATTTGACACTCCCTCCATCAAGTTTATATTCAATTTTTGGAGCAGCATCTTTATTATCTTTAGCAGTTAGAACTACACTTTTAGTACTGTTATACCATCCACCAGCTAAAGAATTAGAACTTGTTGGCTTGACAGTATCAGTACTAACTGTTGCACTATTTATTCCATTTATATTTTTAAAATACTGAGAGGATGGTAATGTTCCATGTTTGTCAGCATAAACAATAATATTAGAAAAGCCATAAACTAAAGTTTCATATCGTGCATTACCTCCACTATATGGAGCATAAGAAGGAGCTTTATTATTACTTGAAATGTAAGTATTTATTAAACCTGCTAACTCAACATACTGAGCTTTAGTTAAAGTGCCTTGTAAACTACCACTTGGGCTGGGGTTATTAATATTAACCAATTTAACATCATTATATTTGCCCTTGTTAGCATTTACAATAGCTCTTGTGGCAAGATACAAATAGTCTTCATCATTAAAAGTTTTATTGGTAACTTTCATAGCAGATGGAATTTTATTATTATCTGCTGTATATTTACTTACTACAGCAGAAACATCACAAATTTCATCTACAGTTAAATACACATCAGCAGCAGAAGCACTAGATAAAAAAAATAAAATAGAAAAAACAACCATAACCATCAAAAGAAACTTGGAAATCCTCCCACAACTAAGCAATTGAGAGAAAGACGATTCCTCTTGAATTATTACACTTTCATTTATATCATTTTTATTATCCCACATTTTAAACACCAAAAATTGATTTAAAAATAAAAAATAAAATAGAAATCATTACTACAATATAATCAGTTTTAATTGAATTTTAATTATTTTCATTTGAACAATGATCATAAATATAAAACTAATTATATATAAATGTTATTAAAATTTATATAAACATTATTAAAACTTCTAAAATAAGTATTATCTGAAAATTTCATAAATGAATGTTCTATGGATTCTACTTAATATGAGGCATTGTGAAGTTAATTAATCCTGTGAATAAAGGTTTTTAGTTTTTTTGTGTCTATTTCTATTATTGTTATTTTTAAGAAAAATCTTTAAAAAAATTCATTAAATTGATGACATTGGATTTATTATTATCTATTTAAAGTCAAATTTAGCAATTTTTACTGAATTGCGGCTTTCTGCATTATTACCTGCATTTAATAACATTTTAATAGCTATTCTTAAGTCTCCTTTGTAATAAACATAATTAACTAAATCGTCAATTATTTTATCATTAATTACTCCTTTGTAAAATCCTAGTCTACAACGCTCTTTTAAAATATTTTTAATTTGACTTTGGGTGTATGATATAAATTGAACTTCACTTGGATGAAAAGTTGATGCAACTGCAGAATCTGTTAAAATTGTTTCAAGATTATTTGTTGTTGCAATGACTGAAACTTTAGCATTTTTAAACGATTCATATGCTCTAAGTAAAGTATACAATGTTTTATTTAGTTCTTTATTTGACTTTATAACATCATAATCATCTAAACCAACTATTAAAACTTTATTCTCCTTCGAAATATATTCCATTATTCTAGTATAAATGTTAAATGTACTTAAACCTCCAACACTAATTTCTATCCCAAATATTTTTTTGTAAATCTTTGTATAAATCTTATATTCTGTTCTATTGATTTGACAGTTAACTAAAACTGTTATTACATTTTCATATCTCTTTTCTAAAAGTTCAAAGAATTTTAACAATGAACTTGTTTTACCTGTAGCTGTTTTTCCATTTAATATCATGTTACTTGGAGTTAAACCCTCTCTGATTCCTTTACTCAATATAGCCATTTTTTTAAGTTGCATATCCCGATATTTATATGATTCTGGAATATAATCTGTTGTAAAAACCTTTTTTTCTTTAAATATTGTGCCGTTTTCTTCAATAATATCATATAATGTTTTCTGATTTTTATCTAAAATTGGTTTCATATAAAAGTATTTATTTTAATGTTTTTTAAATAAAACCTAAGAGCATTTGAAAAGTAATATCTTTTATCATAATTAAATGAGAAAGAATTTATTTTAAATATTTGTCGTGATAATAGGTTTCTTTCCTTTTTCATTAGATAAATACATCATATTTTCTTTTATTTTTAATATTTCGTTGGATAATAAGTAGTAATTTTTCTAATGGTTAATAATCGTCATTAAAAATTTTTGGAAAAATATCATGTCCCTAAATCTAATAAATATCAAAATAATAAAAAATTATAACTTGCAATAGTGGACAAAATAAAGGCAAAAATCTAATTGCAACAAAATACATAATACATAAGTAAAATTAAAAATTAGTACTTACTTTGAGCCATGTGGTCTATTTTTTATAATTTTAGGACAATATATTAAATTTTGTGATTTTAAAAACAAGTAAAATAAGTGTTTAAAAATTAATTTGAGATCAAATAATCAATTAATTTATATCCTTCACTTAAATCGATAGAACCTTTCTTAACAGATAATTCATTGTAAGTCTTTACTTCATCTGTGTCATTATTAGATGAATATATAGTTAAAGGAACTGGATCCATAGTATGAGTCCTTACATCAATAGGAGTAGGATGATCTGGGAGAATAGCTATTTTATAATCACTATACTTTTCAAGTTCATCTAAAATTTGACCTAAAACATGTTTATCTATTTTTTCAATGGCTTTTATTTTTTCTTTGACTTCACCACTGTGTCCTGCCTCATCTGGAGCTTCAACATGGATAAAAAGTATGTCATTATATTTAATGGCTTTTGAAGCATATTTCCCTTTAGCATTATAATCTGTGTCAAAGTATCCAGTTGCACCTGGAACTTCTATAATATCTAATCCTGCAAAAATACCAATTCCTTTGAGTAAATCAACACCTGTTATTACAGACCCTTTTAATCCATACAGTTTTTTAAAATTAGGTAAGCTTGGTTTTAAACCTTGTCCCCATAACCAAACCATATTTGCTGGTTTTTTACCTTTTTCTACTCTTTCTTTGTTTATTGGGTGGTTTTTAAGAAAATCTTTAGACATTTCCATAATATCTTTAATTATTTTACTGCTTTCATCATTCCAATTTATGTAATCAGCTATTTTTTCACCCACAATATCATGAGGAGGAGCTGTATTTAAATCACTTAATTCTTTATTGTTAATCACAAATAAGTGCCTATAGCTTATTCCATTATAAAATTTACCATTAAACTTACTTTTGTTCAATACATCTTTATTAAAATTATTTTTATTAAAATTATTTTTAAAGTAAGTATTCAAATCTTCAATCAAAATGGCTGCTTCTTCTGAACTAATATGCCCTGCATTAAAATCTAAAAGTACTCCATTTTCTTCTGTAATTAAGTTAGCCCTAAATGCAACATCTCCATCTTTTAAATCAATACCCATACTTCCTGCTTCAAGTGGTCCACGACCAGTATAATATTTTTTAGGATCATAACCAAAAATACTCATATTAGCAACATCAGAACCAGGCGAAAAACCCTCAGGAACATTAGAAACTAAACCTGTCTTACCTTCTTTTGTAAGTTTATCTATATTAGGTTTATAAGCTATTTCAAGAGGAGTTTTGTTGTCTAAACTTTTAAGAGGATAATCACTCATTCCATCCCCAATTAAGATAATATATTTCATTTTATCATTTCATAAATTAAATATTATAAACATAATAATTATTATAAATATTATAAATATTATAAATATTTTAGAATTAAAATTTTAAAAAAAAAACATAGTAATTAAAACACATTTAACTTAAATTAAGCTAAAAAAATAAATGGCTGTGTAGTAATTCGAAAATCTAATTTTATAAATTTAATTAATTAAGTTAAAAATTAAATTTATAAAGTTATAATGAATTTTATTATAAAAATAA